>NYZC01000203.1 GCA_002686995.1 Phycisphaeraceae bacterium
ATTCCATGGCGACTGGAACTATGAGATACTTCCCGGTTCATGAATAACACATCGAGCCCCCATCAAAATTCGGTAACTTATTGTTTTGCGCGCCCTAAGGCACGGGTTCCGGCAAACGCCACTGCGGGCCGAGGCGCGCCCCAATCCTGTTCGGCACGGAATTCGCCGTATGCCATCGTTCGAGTCTCAACCCGGTGGCAAAGGCTTCAACCTGTGCGAATGCCGCCTGCGGCCGCCGCTCGTGCCTGCCGATCCGGGCCGTCTCGGCCCGGAGGGCATTGACGACACCGGGCCGGAGACGGGCCGGCTCGGCAACGCAAGCCAAACCGTCCGGAATGCCAGGCGAATTCCGTGCCGAACAGGATCGAGGCGCGCCCCCGGTCGGGCTCCAACGGGTGCTCAGCACCGTCGTCCGGCGAACGCCAGGCCGGCGAGCAGCAGACCGAGGGTCGCCGGCTCAGGAATCGAGTTGTCGACGCCGAGGCTCGACGGTCCGATGGCGTAATGGGCGGCCTGGTGGCCGGGCAGACCGGCGATGAGCTGGATGGTCTCACCGAGGACGAGGCTCGAATGGTCGATGCTGTCGTTGTCGATCCAGATTCCGGCGGTCTGGGCCGTCAGGTCCCGAATGCCGTTGGCGCCCCAGAGGACGTAGTCCTCGATCGCGGATGCGGACCCGAAGCTGTTGGTGTTGTAGAGCCCGAGCTCGCCGTTCGGGTCGCGCAGGATCGTGGAGCTCAGATTGAACACGACGATGTCACCGGGGGCGACCGAGGCGAGCGACGTCGTGGTCGACAGCGAAGCTTCGATCGTGCTGGCATTCACCGCAGAATAGAACGGCGACCCGTTCACGCGGTTGCACCACCACCATGTGGACATATCGATGGTGGTCGCACCGGTATTCACGAGCTCGAGCTGGTCTTCCAGGAGCCCCACCTCCGTGATGGTCATCTGACCGGGCGCGGCCTGGCAGAATCCGATGGCAATGAGCACCGCCGCGAACGCCGCAACGTGTCGGTCAGGTTGAAGCAATCTCATGAACAGGTCTCCTGCTGAACAGTGAATAGAGAGAATCCTTCTGCGCAATCAACCAACGCTTTGCAACGGACGTGCCATCCGCCACCACGCCTGGAAACGGGACGTGGCGCCACCAGGCGGCGGGTCGACGGCGAAACGGGATCCACAATGGCAACCGGAATAGTCGCCATATTGGTCACACCCGTGGCCGGTGGCCCCGCGCCGTTGGCAGGTCGCCCTCGCGACAGGTAAGTTCGGCCCCGATGGCGGACCTTCTGATCAGTGATCTCTCAGGCGCCCTTCCGGCCGAAGCGATCGCGGATCGGCCCATGCGGAACCGTTGGTATGCGCTGCCTTACGAGACGAGCGCATGCCGCGGTGTCCTGCTTCGATCCTTTCCCGATGCGCCGGGCCCGCGCGTCCGCATCGACTTCGAAGCGCGCGGCCACTTCGCGATTCATCTCGGCATCCACTACGCGATGATCGACCGGGACGACCTGGCGGTCCGGTTCGGCGCGGTCAACGAGTTCGCGCGGCTGCGGATCAGGCTGGCCGGTGACGACGCGTTCAGCCTGGTCCTGCCCGAGGAGCAGAACGTCAAGAGCGATCCCGACCCCACGCGGGAGGTCCGCCAGAACGCCATCACGGAAGTCTTCTGGCGCAACGCGGATCTTGAGGGGGCGTCGCACGTCGAGATCGAGCCCGGCGTCGACCGCCACGAGCCGTGTCCGGGCAACCCGGCATGCCTGGCGTGGATTCGACTCGAGCCCCTGGCGGATGCGCGGTGGCGGCTGGCCACATCGCTCGAGCCGCGCCCTGACACCAGGCGTAACACCGCCGCCGTATCGGTGGCCGATCCGTCCGGGGTGGAGGGACCCGGTCCAATCGAGGCCGCCCTCGCGACGTCGGATATCGACCGGATCTATGCCGACATGTGCCGGTTCGACGTCTGCCGTTTTCCCACCGATGTCGGTCTCGTGGCCGGCGACGTCGAATGGGATAGCGGCAACTTCGAGTTCAACGCGTGCCGGGCGCTCCGGGACCAGATCGATGCCGGCCGCGATCCGCTGGCGGAGATCGTCCGCGTGGGCGCGCGGCACGGCGTCGCGGTGTATCTCGCAATCAGGATGTGCCTGCAGCGCGATCCACCGCAGCATCTCGGCCTCGCCGCGAACAACCCGCTGCTCGAGAACCGGCACTGGTGGATCCGCGATCGTCGGGGCGACGCATATCCGCATCCCGCCCTCGCGGTGCCCGAGGTCCGCCGTCGGCTCACCGACCTTTTTCGCGATGTCGTGCGGCGCTACGACGTCGCCGGCATCTGCATCCACGGGAACCGGGGATGGCCGTGGGTGGGATACGAGACCGAATCGGCGCGCCTCTTCGAGGCTGAGCATGGCACGCCGATTCGGGACGTCGACGAGACCGATTCGCGTTTCGTGGAACACCGTTGTCGCGTCATGACGCACTTCATCCAGGAGGTTCGCCAGACGATCGACGACGTCGGGCGTGAGCGGGGCCGCCGGTTCCGTCTCGCGATCGACGCGATGAACTGCATCGAGAACAACAGGGGCCAGGGGCTCGACGTCGTGGAATGGGCGAACGCGGGGCTCATCGACGAACTGACGATCAACGCATGCCACTGGTCGGCGCGCCCGGTCGACCGCGAGCACCCCGAGCCCGGGTTCGTCCGGACACTCCGGCAGGCCATCCGGGATCCGCACTTCTCACTGCGGGCGCACCTCTGGCCGAGGTTCATGAACCCGCGGAAGTACCTGCGCATGGCCCGCGCGATGCTGGACGCGGGTGCCGATGGCATCGCGATGTGGGACCTCGGACACCGACTGCCGCGCCTCAGCGAATGGGCCGTGCAGCGGCACCTCGGCCACGTGGACCTTTACGACGACATCGAGAATGAATGCGACCGCTACTGGCGCAGCGTGCCCCTGCTCAGCTTGGACGGCATGGCGATGACCAACCCGCAGTACAGCGCCGCGTCAGCGGGATGAGTCGAAGGTCGAAGGTCGAAGGTCGAAGGTCGAAGGTCGAAGGTCGAAGGTCGCGCGACCCTGCGGCCCATCGCTTCGGAATCGACTTCGGGGTTGCCGGCTCTGTGCCGCCGGCGCTGCCGATGCGCTCCCCCGCACGGGCCTCCGGCTTTCCGACCTTCGACATTCGGCATTCGGCATTCGGCATTCGACTTGCCGACCTCACGCGTTGCGGAAATCGAAGACCGCCTGGCGATACAGGTCGGGCAGGCCGATGTCGAAGCGCCCACCTTGCACGACGTAGCCCGTGAACGCGTCCTCGCGGCGAAGCCGGTCGAGGCACGAGGTGAGCTGGAACTCGCCGCGCTCGCGGATATCGCGCTCGATGTGATCCGCGAGGAGGTCGAAGATCTGCGGGGTCAGCACGTACATCCCCGAGACCGTGAGGAACTGGTCGTCCGGCAGCCCATCGACGCGAAGACGCTGCCGCGCCGTCTCCGCGTTCGGCTTCTCGCAGAACTCCGTCACGGTCAGCACGCTGTCGGGCTCCTCCCATGTGCCCGTGACGCACCCGACCTGGTGCACGATGCTCACGTGGGTCCGTTGCAGGCCCACCACGCTGTGGCCCGCGTCACGGTAGACGTCAAGCAGTTGCTGGGCGCACGTCGTGTCGTTGGAAGACGCGTAGAGGTGATCGCCGAGAACGAGGAGAAACGGCTCGTCGCCGACCCAGTCGCGCGCGCAGTGCACGGCGTGACCGAATCCCTCCTGCGTCGCCTGCTCGACGAAGGTGATGCGCGCCCCGATCTCCATGAGGTACTCGCAATAAGCCTGGTTTTCCTTCGAGAGCTTGTTGAAGTTCTCGATCTCCGGCCGCTGCGTGAAAAACGCCTCGAACGTCGCGCGGTCTTCGGGCTGCACGATCAGGCAGATCTCGTCGATGCCGGCGCTCAGCGCCTCCTCGACGATCGCCTGCACGACGGGCTTGGCGCGTCCGTCGCGATCGATGATCGGGAACAGCTCCTTCTTGATCGCCTTCGACGCGGGAAACAGGCGCGTGCCGAATCCCGCGACCGGGATGACCGCCTTGCGCACGGGTCGCGTCGCCTGGATGGTCAGCTTCAGGCACGACAGCCCCAGGTCGCGCGACAGGATCTCGATGACCCGCTCCTGGCTCGCCTCGTCGCGGACGATGAACTGCGCGGTGCCGTCGCCCTGGGACCCGACGCCCTTGCCGCCGAGCACGTGCGACCGGATGGGCGCGTAGTCCAGGATCTTGTGCAGGACGGGCGCGGTGAGCTGCGAGGGGCACGCGGGCTGAAGATGCCGGTCGAACGCGGACTGCGCTTCGGTCATCAGGCTGCCGATGCGCTCGGCGTCGCCCTCGTAGAGCGCCTGGTAGGCCTCTCGGGTCGTTCCCGCGCTGATCGGCCCCAGGTACTTCTGCACGTTCGTCTGCAGGTCGTCGTCGGGGAACGGGTAGCAGTTGTTGAGCTGGTTGAGGATGACCCGCGTGTCCTTCGCGGCGTTCAGGTCGACGATCACGAAATGCAGGTCGCGCGGCACGCTGAACTCGGTGACGTCGATCCGGTCGCCGTCGAAGACCATCATGATCGGCCGGCCGTACGCACAGCCCTGGTCCATCCGGCCGCACCGCGAGGGCGTCGTAATCTCCCCCATGTACGCCGCTTCCATCTCGCCGCGCGTCGTCATCTTCAGGTCGTACACGCGGTTGAACGCGCGCGCGACGAGTACGCAGACCGCGGCGCTCGAGGACAGCCCCTTCTTCACGGGCAGGTCGGTGCGGTGGTTGTCGATCTCCAGGCCACCGACGCGATAGTTCGTGAGAATCTGGTATGCCACGCCGGCCGCGTAGCTGAAGAACCCCCCCTGCTCGGCCGCTTCGAGCAGCGCGTCGCGCTCCATGGGCACCTCGAACGGCCCCATCCGCGTGCCTTCGCTGTCGGCAGTGATCCGCAGCCGGCTCGGGTGCGGCTTCACCGTCGCGTACACCCCCTGGTTCGTCGCCGCGATGATCGTGTAGCCCTTCTCCAGCTCACCGTTGACGCGCCGGTACCCGCCCGCCCAGTCGCTGTGCTCACCGAACAGGCAGATTCTGCCGGGAACGAAGATGTTCATGCTCATGTTCATGTTCCGCTGCTCCGGGACGAGCATCGAGCGCCGCCGAGCATCCCTGTTCTCCGCTCCCCGCTCCCCGCTCCCCGCTCCCTTCCCTACCACAGGGCGCCGAAAATCACCCCTGCGATGGCGCCGTAGGCGATCGACTCGACGATGTGACCGACGATTCGATTGCGGAACCAGATCGCGTGCTGCACGATCGCGCCGAGGAAGATCATGACGCCGGCCGAGCCCACGAACACGAACACGGTGCCGAACGTCGCATCCGGCGGCAGCGCACGCGACGCCAGGAACGCCAGGCCGGCGTTGACGCCGAGAAAGTAGAGCATCGTCAGTCCGAGCTTCGGGCCCATGCCCATCTTCGTGAAGACGGTGATGACACCGGTCGGGCCGGCCTCGAACTTCTGCTTGTACTCGTCGCTCTGCATGTCCTTCGGCGAATCGCACCCGGGAAACATGTAGTTGCCCGGCGACAGGTTCCACTGCCGCGCGGATGCGAGAAAGTCGTCCTCGCAGGACAGCTTGATCCAGTCGCTGCGATGAAGCTGAAGCACCATCCAGGAAAGAAAGCTCGCGAAGAAGATGGCGACGCCCGACAGCACGATCGGAAGGACCAGTCCCATGGTCGAATTCCGTGAAAGGGAAAAGCGCGATTCTAATTCGCCGCAAACCTATTGCAACCGGCCGGCGCGGCACTACCCTTGGTCGTGAACGAGCTGCCGGGCATCAGGCAGCCACCGCCGACGGCGCCGCGTCAACGTCGAATCGCCAGGTTGAGGATGGCCGCATGACACCGCTAGAACTCGTGACGAACCAGGTCCGAACTGCCCGCGGCTACACCCGGAGCCTGCTGAAGCACACCGACGAGGCGACCTGGTTCGACATGCCGTCCGGCGTCAGCTCGCACGTGGCCTGGCAGGTCGGCCACCTCGCCACCGCACAGTTCTTCCTGCTCTGCGATCGCGTTCGCGGCCGCAGGGATGAGGACGATCAGCTCATCACGAAGGACTTCATGAAGCTGTTCACGCGCGGGAGCGTGGCCGACGCCGATCGCACGATCTACCCGCAGGCCTCGGAGATCGCCGACGTGTTCGACCGCGTTCACGAGCAGGCGCTGCGCGAGCTTGAAGCACTGGACGAAAGCGTCCTTGACGACCCGGTCGAGCCGCCGCATCCCATGTTCACGACGAAGGCGGGCGCGGTGCAGTTCGCGTCGCAGCACGAGTTCCTGCACGCGGGACAGATCGGAATGCTGCGCCGGCTGATGGGCCTCGAGTCGCTCCGGTAGTGCCGTCCGGGCGAGCGCCCGCAGGTCGCATCATTACTCTTGCGGATCGTCCGTCAGCCCCATGGCGTAGTACATCTGCCGGATCACGGCCTGGTCAGGGATCGCGTCGGGATCGGGCACGATCCGGGCATGTCCGTCGGCGAACGCGAAACTGCGGCCCTCCGAATGCCGCGCGCCGGCGAGCCACCGCTGCGGCACGTACCCGAAACCGAACGCGTACCAGACGGAGTAGGCGCTCGCGTCCCCTCGGCCGTAGTCCGTATAGAGGAAGAAATCCGTCGGACGTCTCACGTCCACGCGGCGCGTCCGCCCCGGCCCGTGCAGCCCCGAGTCGATGACGCGCCGCGCCGGATCAGGCCGGGCCGCTTCCGTGTTCGCAACGTAACTCCAGGGCCACAGCTCGGCGGCGGCCGCGGCGTTCGCCGGCACGAAACCGAATCGTTCGTCGAACCACGGAGCGTAGTTCCCCAGGGCGTTGATCTTGCTGAAGCAGGATAGCTCGGCGTCACTGGGGCACACGCCGACGCCCCAGTCCTGGAAGTAGTCCTGCAGACCGACGACCCATGGTCTCTCGCCCGTCAACGTGGTCAGACCGGCTTCGTAGACGTTCCACAATCCCATCCCTGATGGATACAGGTCGTCATGGTCGCCGGCGTACGCGTCGGTCGCCTGCTGCAGCGATCTGACCTGGCTGAGGCAGGCGACCGAGCGCCCCGCCTCGCGGGCACGCTTCACCGCGGGCAGGAGCATCGCGATCAGAATCGCGACGATGGAAATGACCACGAGCAGCTCGATCAAGGTGAAGCCGTGCCGCGGCGCGCTTGTCACTGCCGCCTTCAGCGCCGGCGTCATGGTCGATTGCTCCGTACCCATCCCGTCATGTTAGCCGCGCGTTCAGCGCTCCGGCGGCCGCGGCGCCAACGCCGGTTCCGCCGGGCCGTACTGCACGAGCGCGACCATGGCGAGGATGCCGACGAGCGCCAGGACCTGATAGCGGGTGATCGACTCTCCCCAGAGCGCTCCCAGCACCAGGCTCACGCACGGAATGATGTACGACACCATGCCCGCGAAGAGCGGCCCTTCCGACTGGATCAGTACGTAGAAGAGGAACGTCGCCAGTCCGGTGCAGATCGAACCGAGCACCAGGAGGCTGACGATGGCGCGGGTCAGCTCTGGCGTCGGCGCCGACGCGACCGACTCGAAGGTCATCGCCAACGGCAGCACCATGAGCGCGCCGAGGGACAGCGTGGTGAGCGTCAGCGCCGACGCGGGCACGTCCGCGAACCGGCGCTTCACGACGGTGTTGGTGAAGGCGTAGACCACCGGGACCACCGACGCGAGAAGGAGGTCCGAAAGGCGAACGCCGCCCTTCAGCTCCGCCGAGAACAGGAATACGATCATCGCGAACCCGCCGATGACGCCGACGACCTGTCGCGGCCGCGGGAGCACGCCCAGCATCGGAACCGACACGAGGATCGTGACCAGCGGAACCAGGCTGACCATCATGCCCACGAACGACGATCCGTGACCGGTGTGGCGGTCAATCGTGCGCACCGTGTAGGGCTGGATGTAGAAAGGCAGCGCGTATCCGACGAGCGCGATGCCGAGCAGGACGGGCAGGTCGCGTCGCCGCAAGGGCCAGGGTCGGCGCTGAAACGCCCACAGCAGCGCCAGGGTGGCGGCGCCGGCAACCTGCCGCGCGGTCGCGATGGAAAGCGGCCCGAACGCCGCGAGCGCCAACTTCATCAGCAGGAAGCTTGCGCCCCATATGCCGCAGATCAACAGGAAGAGGAAATGTCGCATCTTCGGATTCGCAGCTGAAGTCGCCGGACTTCAGAGGACGTACCCAAGACATTAACAGGCCGTGACCTGCGTGCGCCCGCGCGTCCTCGTCCTTCATCCTTGATCACAGGCCCGGGTGGCTGGGGTCGAGCGCAGCGAGCCCCCAGCGGGATGACATCGGAACGCTGCAGCCTTGCTATCACGACCTGGGGCGCATCCGAGCGAGACACACCGCATCCCGATTCCACTACGATCCGCAACCGTGACGGACCTCACCGACTCCCGCGCGCCCGCCAACCGCCTGTTCTACGGATGGATCATGGTGGCGCTGACGATCGTGCTCGGCGTCACGACGTTCCCCGGGCAGACGGTGGGCGTCGCGGAGTTCAACAAGTTCTTCCTCGAGGACCTCGACCTCAATCGGACCCGTCTTTCGGGCGCCTACACGCTCGCCACCGTGCTCGCCGGCCTGACGGCCATGGTGGCGGGCGCCGCGATGGACCGCTACGGTCTGCGACGCTCGATCATCGTCGTCGTGGTGCTCATGGCGGGCGCCTGCGCGTTTGCATCGCAGGTCGTCGGCCTCTGGTCCGTGTTCTTCGCCTACCTGCTCCTGCGCGTGTTCGGCCACGGCGCCCTGCCGATTCTGGCGAGCAACACGCTGGCCATGTGGTTTCACAAGCGGCTCGGGCTCGTGACCGGCATCACCGGCGTCATCGGGAGCATCCTCACGGCGGGTGTTCCCGCAGCGTACATCTGGCTCATCACGGCGTGCGGCTGGCGCGGGGCGTGGGGGGTGCTGGGCCTGGTCGCGCTGATCGTGACGCTGCCGCTGGCGATCGTGCTCTACCGCAATCGACCCGCCGACGTGGGGCAGCAGATGGACGGGATGGCGGAAGCAGCGGGGGACGAGATCGGCTCGACGGATCGGTCGGCCGAGCAGGGTTTGGATGTTCGCGGCGCGATGCGGACTCGGGCCTACTGGATCCTGCTCGGCCTGAGCGCGGCGCACGGCATGATCTTCGCGGCGGTGATGTACCACCGCGTGCAGATCTTCGAGGCCCGCGGGCTCCCGCATCGCCACTCGGCCGAAATGGTAGCGGTGGTCAGCATCCTCACCGCCGCCGCCCAGCTCGTCGCCGGCTTCCTCGCCGACCGGCTGCGTCTCCACCTGATGGTGGCCGTCTCGTCGCTGGTCGTCGCCGTGTCGCTCGGGCTGCTCGCCCGGCTGGACGGCGTTGCGTTCGGATTGGCCTTCGGTGCCATGTACGGTCTCGGCACCGGGATCGAGATCGTCGGCCGCAACACGATCTGGCCACGCTATTTCGGACGTCGGCATCTCGGCAAGATCCGCGGCAGCGCGATCACCGCGACCGTGATCGGCTCCGGCCTGGGCGCGTTCCTGCCGGGATGGACCTACGACCGCATGGGCAGCTACGAGCCGGCGATCTGGATCCTGGCGGGCGTGTACGCTGCGGTCGCGGTCGCGATGCCCTTCGCCGCGAAGCCGCGCGACCGCGACGACGCGCGCCGCGCGGAGGCCCCGCATTAGACCCGCGCGGGAAGAGCGTCAAGGATCAAGGCAACGGCAGCTTCGGCCGCTTGCGGCCCGCCCGCGCCCCTCGCGACGGCGCAGGCGTCGCGCCCTTGCTGACCCTTGGGTGCATGACAGCTGACCCTTGAACGATCTGAACTCGACTTGCGTGCCCCGCGCGATGCTGATACCAAACCGGGTTCCTGCAGAAGCGAACAAGGAGCGCATCATGGCGGAAGGAAACATCAAGATCGGCAACAAGGCGCCGGCATTCACGCTCGAAGACCAGCACGGCGACAAGGTCGCGCTGAAGGATCTCGCCGGCCAGTGGGTCGTGCTTTATTTTTATCCGAAGGACGACACGCCGGGCTGCACCAAGGAGGCGTGCCAGTTCACCGAGTCGATCAAGTCGTTCGAGAAGCTCAACGCCACGGTCTTCGGCGTCAGCCCCGACGATGCCCCGTCGCACCGCAAGTTCATCGACAAGTTCAAGCTGAAGGTGGACCTGCTCTGCGACCCCAGGCGCAGGATGATGCCGAAGTACGACGCCTGGGGCGAGAAGAACATGTACGGCAAGATCACGGAAGGCGTGATCCGCTCGACGGTGATCGTCGATCCCGACGGGCGCGTCGCGCATCACTGGAAGCGCGTCCAGGCCGACGGCCACGCGGCCCAGGTGAAGACCCGACTCGAAGCGCTGCAGGCGGCGTAGCGGCGCAACCCCCCGTGACTCGGTACTTGCCATGAGCGGCAGTGACCTTCGGCGCAGGCTTTCGAGCGGCGGCCGCGTCTGCGGGACGGTGCTGTTCCGCTCCACGCACCCGTCGATGGTCGAGGCACTGCCGGATCGCGGACTCGACTTCGTCATGCTGCACCTCGAGCACAACGTGCTCGACATGAACGAGTTCATCGGGCTTCGATATGCGCTGCAGACGAAGGGCATCGCCTGCCTGGTGCGCAGTCACAGCCACGAACCCGAGGACGTGTCCCGAATCTGCGACAACTTCCCCGACGGCGTGGTCGTACCGTACGTCGAGGATCCGGGTCGGCTCGCGGAGCTGGTCGCCGCGGCGAAGCATCGTCCCCTCCGCGGCGAGGCCGCGCGGCGGTCGATCGATGGCGAGTGGCCGAGCGACGACTCCAGGTCATACATCCACCGCTACTGCGCCGACACGTTCTTCGTCGCGATGATCGAGTCGCCGCCCGCCCTCGCGAACCTCGAGCGAATCTGCACCGTCCCGGGTATCGACGCCCTCCTGGTCGGCCCGCAGGACCTGACCGTGACGCTCGGCATTCCGGATGAGCGCGATCATCCGAAGTTCGTGGCGGCAGTCCAGCAGGTCATCGATGCCGGCGCCCGCCACGGCATCCCCGCGGGGGCGCACTTCATCGACCTCGACCGGGTCGATCGGCTGATCGCAATGGGCGGACGATTCATCGTGTACGGCAACGACCTGGTGCTGATCCGGGCCGGTCTCGACCGATTCCTTTCACGCGCCGGTGTGCAGACTTGATGCAGTACGGCGCATCGCTGCAGAGGTCCTCGATATGAAGATGTTCCCAAAGACCGCGCTGCTGCTGACCATCCTGTGCCTCGGCGCCTGCCGGAGCGTGCCGTCCGACGGCAGCGGCGCCGCCCGGCTCTACGACGGCATCGACCGATACCACCGACCGATCACCACGGACTCCCCGGCGGCCCAACAGTGGTTCGACCAGGGCGTGCAGTTGCTGTACGGCTTCAATCACGACGAGGCGATCCGGTCGTTCCAACGGGCCGCGGATCTCGATCCGGGCAGCCCCATGCCGTGGTGGGGCATCGCCTACGCGCACGGCATCAACATCAACGATCCGAAGATGACCGAAGCGCGGTGGCGCGACGCCTACGCGGCCGCCGTAAAAGCCATCGAGCGCGTGTCCGCCGGCAGCGCCGTCGAGGCCGATCTCGTTCGCGCGATCGCCGAACGATACTCGTGGCCGCCACCGGCCGAGCAGCGCACGCTCGACCTCGCCTACGCCGATGCCATGAAGGCAGTACACGAGCGCCACCCGGACGACCCCGACGTGGCGGTGCTCTATGCCGAGTCGCTGATGGACCTCCAGCCGTGGGACTACTGGACGAACGAAGGCGCGCCCCGGGGCCGCGCTGCCGAGATCGTCGCCGTGCTCGCTTCCGTGCTCGCCGCGCATCCGGATCATCCCGGCGCCGCGCACTTCTACATTCACGCCGTCGAGGCGTCCTCCGATCCCGATCGCGCGATCGTGGCAGCCGACAGCCTGCGCAACCGCATCCCGGGCGCCGGCCATCTCGTGCACATGCCCTCCCACATCTACGTCCGCGTGGGCCGCTACGCCGACGCCGCCGACGCCAACGTGCTGGCCGTGGCGGCCGACCGCAGGTATCTGAAGACGGCCCCGCCGGCGAAGGCTTACTGGATCTATTACGCGCACAATCTTCACTTCCTCGCATACGCATCGATGATGGAAGGGCGCTACCACGAGGCGATCCGAGCTGCGCGAGCGCTGGAAAGCGATCTCCCCGAACCGATCGTGCGCGATTTCGCAGGGCTGATCGAAGGCATCCTGGGCACGACGTTCCATGTCATGGTGCGATTCGGGCGCTGGGAAGAGATCCTGGCCGAGCCGCAGCGTGCCGAACATCGGCTCGTCAGCCGCGCGGTCCGATCGTACGCGCGCGGCCTGGCGTTTTCGGCACTCGGACGCATCGAAGAAGCGCGATCCGAGATCGCCGCGTTCGAGTCGGCGGCGGCCGAGATCCCAGGTGATTGGTGGGTCTTCAACAACAAGGTGGACACGGTGCTGCCCATCGCCCGCGCGATGCTGGAAGGCGAACTGGCATTCCGCGAGGGACGGCTCGAGGTCGCCTTCGCCGCGCTGCGCAGCGCGGTCGAGATGGAGGACGCGCTCATCTACGACGAGCCGCCTGCCTGGATGCTCCCGGTCCGCCACGCACTGGGAGCGCTGCTGATGTCGGCGGGACACCACGCGGAGGCGGAAGAAGTCTACCGCGAGGACCTGCGGCGCAATCGAGACAACGGGTGGGCGCTGCTCGGCCTCCGGCAGGCGCTCACGGCGCAGGGCACGGCCGACAGAGAGGTGTTTCTCGATGCGAAGCTGAAGTTCGCCTTCGCGCGCGCCGATGTGCGCCCGAGCTCTTCGTGCCTGTGCGAGCCGCGCGAGAACTGGTCAGCGCGGGGGGAGGGGGAAATCGATTACTGATTATCGATTATCGGTTTTCTGTTATTTCGGAACCGTTCGATCACGATCCGAAACAACAAGTAACCCGCAATCAACAATCGATAATCAATTCGCCTCCCTTGCCCGCTACACCCCGAACCAACCATCCGGAAGCTTCCCCGCCTCATCCAAAGGAAGCGGTCGCGGCCTGGTCAGGATCTCGAGATCGTCCCGCTGCCGCGCTTCGGCAAGGTAGACCGCCCCGCATTCGACTTCCGTCAGGAACTGCGTGCTGTCGATCCAAAGCAGCCTGGCGTCCGGCGGATCGGTCAGGCCGATCTGGTGCAGCATCACGTCGAGCAGCGCGCGGTCCGTGGGGTAGTCAAGCGGCGTCATCGCGCCCGTGAAGTGCCCGCTGGTCAGACCGTTGATCCGCGTCGTCTCGACGTCGACCTGCTCCAGGAATCGCGTCAGGCAGAACTCGATGAGTCCCATGCCCTCCCCGTTGCCCCGGCTCTCCGGGGTCAGCGAGCGCAGGGCGATCAGGCGCACCTTCGGGTACTCGTCCTCGGCCGATTCGTGGTCGTGGTGCTTGCGGCCCACGACGTTGACGTCGATCCCGGTGCCGCTGATGTTCTTGCCCGCCCGGTCGATCAGCAGGACGTCCGCCGACTCGAAGGGCAGCCGCGGCATCAGGCGGCGCGCCTCGACCAGCAGCTTCTTCTCGCGCGCTTCGATCCGCTCGGCCGGGATCGCCTCCAGGATCGCCGTCCGCCCCGCGCTGTTCTCCACGATCGCGACGCCGGCGGTGACGGGACAGCGACTGAGGATCTCGCTGGTGACGCTGCGCAGGATCCTTGCGAAGCTGAAGTCCTGGATGGCGCGGTGATAGACCCGGGCCCCGTCGTGCTTGCCCAGGCCGGGCAGCATCATCTTCATCAGGCCGCTTTCGATCTCTCCGGCGAACTGCGTATGCGGCTTCACCCGGTTGCACAGCAGCACGTGATCGGCGCCATGCGCGTGCCGGTCGAAGTGCACCGCAAACCCCTCCGCCGCTTCGCAGATGACGACCGTCTTCATGCTCGAACGGATCGGGCAGCCGCAGAACGACTCGGTGATGCCGTAGGACTCGAGCACCTTCTTCTGTCCTTCGGCGCGGCCGGCGGCATGGCTGCCCATCGCCGGGACGATGAACGGCTCGGCGCCGAGCCCCTTCACGTGCTCGACCATGGCGCGGATGATCTCGTGGATCCGCCAGATGCCGCGGCTGCCCGCGGCAATCGCAACGGACTGACCGGGCCGGATGCGATCGCCCAGAGACAGTCCGCTCAGCTGCGCCGTGACCTCGCCCGGCACGTCCTCGATCTCGCGGGTGTCGAACCTCTGGCGGACGCGGAAGACATGGGGCAGCGATGTCGAATCGACCATGTCGTCAGCTTCCGCGCGGCCGATGGTTCGCCTTGACCTCCTGAACGTACTCGCGCAACGCCCGCAGTGGATCGTCGGCGCCAAGCAGCGGATGACCGATCGTCACGGCCTCGACGCCCTTGCGCACGGCCCGCACGGCGTCCTCGACGCCGAACGTGCCGACGCCGATCGGAAGCGACACCGCCTGGCGGACCTCGTCGATCCACTGCGTCGAGTCCTGCGTGGCGTCTGCGCGCCATTGATCGGCGCCGTAGTGCAGGTAGATCATGTCGACGCCCCACGCTTCGCACTGCCGGGCGCGGGCGCCCTGGTCCTTGACGCCGATCGTGTCGGTGACGACGTAGATGCCCATCTCCCTGCCTCGCGCCGCGGCGGACTGCACGGTCTCGTCGGGCGCGTTGGCACACACGGTCATGATGTGACCGCCCTGCGCGTGCGTGCGCTCCACGTTCTTGAAGCCCGAGTCCATCGTCTTGTAGTCGGCGAGCACCGGGTGATCGGGAAACGACCGCGCCATCGCGCCGATGGGATCGAGACCCTGGCAGGTGATGAGCGGCGTGCCGATCTCGAGCCAGTCGACGCCGGCTTCGACGCCGATCCGCGCCATCTCCAGCGCCTCTTCGATCGTCGGGTAATCCAGCGCGATCTGCACGACAGGGGGAACGAGTTTGATCATTCTTGAATCTTGATGGTGGGTGTCGGACGCAGTCTAGGGGTATCGCGTCGAGGTGTCATCTCCCCACTTGACACGCGCCCCCCACCCCTTGACACTTCCGCCCATGCGACAGGTCAAAGTGGCTTATCTCGTGGCCGAGGGTCAGGACGAACGCTGGCGGGACAACGTCGTCGAGGTCTTCGGCGACCGGCACGACATCTCGGTGTTCGATCCCGGTCAACCGGCCGAGGCGCAACTTGGCGACGCCGAGGTCGTTGTCGACGTGGGCGGCGCCTGCATGACCCCCGAGCTCGTGGCCGCGGCGAAGCAATGCCGCCTATGGCACATCCTTACCGTCGGCTACGACCTGTTCGACATGGACACCATGCGCCAGGCGGGCATCGCCGTGTCGAACGTGCCCGGGTCGACCAGCGCCCCGAGCCTCGCGAACTGCGCGATCATGTTCATGATCCAGATCTCGGTGAAGTACCACGAAGCGCAGAAGCAGCTTCGGGCGGGCGGGCTCTACCAGCCGATGGGCGCGGAGCTGGAGGGCCGGACGCTCGGCATGATCGGGTTCGGAGCCAGCGCGCGGGAGCTGGCCCACCGCGCGCTGGCGTTCGGCATGAAGTTCATGATCATCGAGCCGATGCCCATCGAGCAGGCGTTGCTCGATCGCTACCGGCCGTCCTTCGTCGGCACGCCCGACGACATGGACAAGGTGATCGCCGAAGCGGATTTCGTCTCGCTGCACCTGCCGCTGTCGCCCGCGACGCGCGGCATCATCGACGCGCGCCGCATCGGGCTGATGAAACCCACCGCGAGCTTCATCAACGTGGCGCGCGGCGACCTGGTCGACCAGGACGCCCTCTACGAGGCGCTGATGGAGGGTCGCATCCGGGGCATCGGCACCGACGTGCATCGCGGGCGCTATCCCGATTACAAGCATCCGGTGTACGAGCACCCGGACTTCTACGCCCTGCCTCACATCGCGGGCACGACCGACGGCATGGTCGTCCGGCGGGCGGAAGCCGCACTGGAGAACGTCGACCGCATCGCCGAGGGCCTCGAGCCGAAGTGGCGCGTCGACAACCTCCAGGACGACCGCCCCTGACGGAGCCAGGTCCATGAAGGTAGATCTCGAGGGACAGATCGCACTCGTCAGCGGCGCCGCGCAGGGCATTGGCCGGGCGATCGCCGACACCCTGGCCGCCAACGGCGCCACGGTCGTCTACACCGACATCAACGAACCCGTGCTCGAGCAGGCCGCGGCGAACGCGCCCGGCGCGGCGCACGGCATGGTCATGGACGTCTCCGACGAAACGCAGGTCGACCGCGTCGTCAGCGACATCGTCGCCCGTCACGGCCGTCTCGACATCGCGGTCAGCAACGCCGGCGTCAACACGCTCGCTCACCGCGTCACGATCGACGAGTTCCCGCTCGACGAGTGGAATCGAATTCACGACGTCGATTCGAACGGTGTGTTTCTCGTCGGACGCGCCGCCGCGCGCGTCATGAAAAAGGCCGGTTCGGGGCGCATCATCAACATCGCGTCGATCGCGGGGCTCGTGCCGATCCGGCTTCAGTGCGCGTTCGCCGCGGCCAAGGCCGGCGTCATCAACCTGACGAAGGCGATGGCGATCGAACTGGGGAATGACGGAGTGCTGGTCAACGCCGTGGCGCCCGGATCGACGCTGACCGACGCAACGAAGAAGCTCTTCTACGGTGAGGACGGCGCGTTCAGCGAGAAGGCGCAGCAACTGCTGTCCCACGTGCCGCTGGGACGTCCCGGCACGGTGGACGAGATCGCCCACGCCGTGCTGTTCCTCGCGGCGCCTGAAAGCAGCTACATCACGGGCAACGTCATCACCGTCGACGGCGGCTGGATCGCGGGCTTCGCACGGGATTTCTGACAGCGTGGGGGGGAGGAACCACGGATGGACACGGATGGACACGGATAGAGGGAAGCACGCCGCTGCGCGGCGTCAGACCGGAGGCCCGGTTCTTCGGCCCGTGCGTACCAGAAGGGGACCGAATAGCCCAGTTCGCGAGCGCAACCCCCTCTGTCCTCTGAACACCGAACACCCTCCGGTGGCTGGGGTCGAGCGCAGCGAACCCCCAGTCGAATGCCGTAGAGCTGTGACTGAAACCCGTGGCCACTGGGGGCTCGCCTCGCTCGACCCCAGCCACCGACGGCTCTTCGACTCTTCGACTTTCGACCACCCCGATGCGTCACGGATTCGGCGGCGAGGTGCAGATCAGCACGACGAGCGTCTCCGTGCCGGTGTTCTCGATCCCGTGCTCGCACCAGGGCGGCAGGTAGACGAAGTCGCCCTTGCGCACGTCGCGCTGCTCGCGCGCAAAGGTCATCCGGCCCTGCCCTTCCAGGATCACGTACGTCTCCTCCGTCGGGTGGCACCCGGGGGGCAGCAGCGTCACGTGCGGCGGGATGTAGAAGAGCACCAGCCCCATGTTCTTCGCCGGCGCCTTCGGATTCGAAGGGTGCACCACGCGGACGCCGATCCCTTCGCATCCCGGGTACTTCAGCGGCAGACCGTCCTGCACGTCGACGATCATCGGATCCGGAGATTTCTCCGGCTTCGGCACGTGGTAACCCGGATCGTCCGGAAGCGGGCCGTCGTAACCCTTGAACTCAGTGATCTTCGCCATGACACCTTTCTGTCTGCGGTCCGGCGGCTCGCTCAGCCGCGGCTCGGGACCTTCCAGTTGGCGCGCCAGATCGAGTCGGCCGGCGGCTCATCGTTCTTCCAGCTGTCCTGCATCGTCCTGAACGACGGCAACTCGGGTCGCACGAGCTGTTCCCACACCTGCTCCGTCTCGTCGAACGTCAGCGGACGCCGCCCGGCCGGCGGGCTCTTCGCGTACGCGTCCAGAAGTTCGCGTGCCTTGGCGCCCAGCCACCGCACCTCGTCCTCGACCATGCGCTGGCCGGTTCGACGATCGGACTCGATCGCGTTGTCCGCCATCGCGAAATGAAATCCCGGCTCGCCCTTCTCCGGCAGGCGCGACATGTCGACGCAGTCGGGCTCGACCGCCCACAGGAGCGACGTCTCGACCTTGCCCGCGTGATCGCCTCCCGAGTGGTTGTCGTTGTCGAATCCCGGCACGTTGGCCTCCAGATCGGGAAGGCTGTAGATGCGCGTGGCGAATCGCGGCTGCACCAGCGCCGTCAGGGTCTTGAGATCGTTCCAGTTCGGACCGTAGTGACCCGTCACGAGGATCGCCGCGTGGAACCCCATCGCGTCCACGGCACGCAGGTGGTAGCAGACGTTCTTGAAGTGCATCCACGGCGGCATCGCCGTCAGCCAGCTGCGCACCTCGCCGACGTTCTTCGCCGACCAGGTCGCGTACCCGCTCAGCTCGTGAATATGCCAGTAGTCGGGCGGCGCGACGATGCCGCCGTGCTCGCGCGCCGCGGCGCAACAGATGCCGTGCGCTTTCAGCGCGTCGAGCCCCAGCGTGCACTGCGGGCCGTGCGGCTCACAGAGCCCGTAGGGCAGGTAGACGACCGGGCACGCGTCGAACGCCGCCTCCAGCTCGTCGGGGAACATTCGCTCCCACCGCACTTCGCGTCTCATCGTCCTGCTCCGATGGTCGTTGGTCGTCGAAGGTCACTCAATGCCACTGGTTGATGTAGATGTACCGCATCACGCCCCCATCCGGCACCTCGACCGAATGGTTCGTGTGCTTCGGGATCGAGACCAGGGCCGGCGCCTCGACCTGTCTCGTCTCGTCGCCGAGATGCACGATCCCGGCGCCCTCGTAGATGAAGTACGCCTGGTGCCACGCGTCGTGCGCGCCGGGCGTCTTGTGGATCGGCCCCTTCAGCTCGACGTGTCCGACCTGAAGGCCGGGTATCTCGTCGCGCTTCATGAGGTCGTGGAAGCTGGCCTCGCCCGGCTCTTCCTGCTCGTAAGGCTCGGCTTCGCGCAGGGACCGGATGAACGGGATCAATGATCGCGACATGGTGACGTCCTCAGGTTCGAATCGGCGGAGCATATCACGCGTCGCCCCTCGGAGCGGACCGGGTTGACGGCCTCAATGTCCTAGTGTACTATGTCATATAGTACACTTACCGCCATGAGACCGACCCTTCGAATCACCCCCGGCAGCACGGTGCCGATCTACCGCCAGATCGTGGACCAGGTCCGCATGGCGGTGGCCGCCGGCACGCTGAAACGAGGTGATCGGCTTCCCAGCGTCCGGGCCCTCGCCGAACGCCTGGTGGTCAACCCCAACACCGTGGCCCGCGCCTACCAGGAGCTTTCCCGCAACGGCCTCATCGAGTCGCAGCACGGCCGGGGCGTCTTCGTCGCGAAAGCCCGCCAACTCTACTCGCGCGCCGAACGGATGCGACGTCTCGACCGCGCGATCGACGTCCTTCTTGGCGAAATCCTCACCCTCGAGATGACCCCGGAGGAGATACGAACGGCGCTGGACCGCCGACTGAAGCAGCTGGCGCCCGATTGAAAGGCCCGCGATGAACGACTCACCGATCGAGACCACGAACCTGACCCGGTACTACGGGCGCAAGGCCGCGCTGCGGCAGGTCTCACTCTTAGGATTTCGGCTGCATACGACGTATACCGTTCGAACGCGTGGTTCATGCCTGAGCAGTTCGTCGAGATCGCCCTGGACGGCTCGACGATGCGCACGCGCGAACTGCCTTCCCTGAACGCCCCGGCCCGGGTCGGCTACGGCTCCATGATCGGTCTCGGAGCGCTCACCCCGCCGTCCTTCGTCGCGGCCGTTACGATCGCGCAACCACTGTTCGGCGCCCTGCAGAACCTTCCGTCACGCTCGCCTGTCGAGTCGTTCATGGACAACCCGGGACCGAACAGCGCGTTCGTACTGACGCTTCTGATGACAGGCGCGATCTGCGCGGGTCTGATGGGCCGCGTCACCGGGCACTTCGGCCATGCGCGGCGCGCCCGGATCGAATGGGCGATCGCGGGGTTCCTTCTCGGCCTCGCAGGCATCGTGCTGTTCTTCTGCCTGCGCCGGATCCCGGCGCGGGAGACGTGCGAGGGCTGCGGTCGACGTCGCGTCGTCGATCGCGACGAATGCGAGCACTGCGGGGCACCGTTCGCGTCGACGTCGCGGGACGGTACGGAGATATTCGCGGCCTGACGGTTCACCGATCCGGTAGATTCCCTCTCCAAAATGCGAGCCAGTTGCCGCCGAGGAACCTGCCGATGTCCTCGTCGCTGAAGCCGCGGTCGCTCAGCACGGGCCCGATTCTCGCGAGATCCGCGATCGTGTCGAGACCGCGGGGGGTGTGCTCGCAGCCGAAACCGCCGTCGAGATCGCTCCCGATCGCGACGTGTCGCGCCGAACCGGCGAGCTGGCAGATGTGATCCACGTGAACCCCGACGGTCTGCAGCGTCACGCTGTCCGGATCGCTTTCGGGCGGCGGCTTGTAGCCCTCCTGCAGGTGCGCGTTGAACATCGTCACACCGATCACGCCTTCGCGCCGTACGAGCAGGCGAAGCTGCTCGTCGGTGTGCAAGCGCATCGGGTGCACGCCCCAGTTCTCCGCGACGAGCGCCCGGCACGTCGCATGGCTGGAATACACGGTGCCGCCGAACGCGTCGATCGCACAGAAGAAGCTCTGGTCCGAGCTGTGGCTCAGATCGAGCGGCATCTCCAGCTGCTCCATCTCCTTCAGCAGGGCGTACCCGAGCCCGGTCAGCGGACCGTCGACATCATGCGCCTCGTCCGGATCGGTCGACGGGGTGCCCGCCGCGAACCGGCTGCGCCCGAAATGGGCGAGCATGAGCGTCCGCAGCCCCTGCGCGTGCCATGTCCGCACCTGCTCGGGCTCGACGATCGGGTCCGCGCCCTCCATCGTGAGAATGACGCCGACCTGCTTCGTCGCGCCGCCTGACCAGCGTTCCACGTGCTCGTCGAGCTGACGGGCCGACTCGAGGACGCGAAGCTCGCCCTGCTGCTGCAGCAGGCGGTAGTACGCCAGCTCGCCCTGTGCCGCCGCGAACGACATCGTCTCGTCGACGTAGTCGATCGAAGTGCGCTTGATGCTCCGGGCGGGATCGAGCCAGGGTTTGCACCGGGCGAGCAGCGTGCTCACGACGACCGCGACCCCGCCTCGGCGCAGTTCCGGCAGGGTGACGGTGCAGATGCCCCGGCTTTCGTCGGCGCCGCGCTCACGCTCACGGAGGGCGGCCACGGCGAGTCGCTGATCGCGTTCGCCGCGCAGGGCGTTGTTGGCGAGATCGAGGTGGCCGTCGACGATGAGCATTCGAGACGGATTGTATCGGGGGGCCGGGGGTATGGCGGAGCGGCGTCAGGCAGGACGTGCCGGCGCGCCGGGATTGGTCTCCATGGGATTCGACCCGCGGGCCTGATGTGCGGCACTCGCAACACGCGCGGCGTCGCACGCATGCCCTGACCCTACTTCGCCAGCCCCGCGCGCTTGCTCAGCCTTCGGCCCAGGCGCTCCAGTGCTTTCGAGTGATCTGATGGATCAAGATGCAGATTGATGATCGAGAACGCATTCGTATGCGTCAGCGCCGTCGCCAGCGCCTCCTCGAGCTCCCCTTCCGTCGTCACCTCGCAACCCCATCCCTTGCGCACGACCTGCGGCCACAGGTGGTACGCGCAGTCGTGAATGTCGTTGTAGGGCCCCTCGTGAATCATGCGCTCGGTCGTGTACCCCTTGTTGTTCAAGACGATGATGATCGGGTTCAGACCGTACCGCGCGATGCACGCGAGCTCGTGTCCGGTCATCTGGAATGCCCCGTCGCCGACGAACACGATCGGCCGCAGGTTCGGCTGCGCCATCTGCGCGCCGATCGCGGCGGGGACCGCGAACCCCATCGACGTGTAGTACGCCGGGCTCAGAAACTCGGTCCGCCGGTGCATGGTCAGCTCGATCGCGCCGAACAGGCTGTCGCCGATGTCGCAGATGACCACCGTCCGTTCGTCGAGCAGCTCGTTCATCCGGTCGAACAGGCGCCGGACCGTCACCGGCCGATTCGGCCTGGCCTTGAACGATCTCGCCTGCGCCTTCGCCGTGCGCGCCTTGCCTCGCCTCGCCGGCAGACTGCGGGACAGCGCCTCGATGAACTTCCCCAGCTCGACGTGCTCGTAGTAGTGGCGACGGATGCTGATGCGCTGCGAGCTCGCGTCGATGCATCGATCCGGATCGAGCCGGGCCGTGTACACGCCGAGGTTGATGTCCGACATGAACGCCCCGAGGAACAGCACGCAGTCGGCGCCCTCGACGGCGCGGCGCACCTGCTCGTGGCCCATCGCTCCCTCGTAGACGCCCAGGTACTGAGGATGGTTCTCACGGATCACCGACTTGCCGAGCAGCGTCGCGACGACCGGGTAGCCGGTCCGCTCGACGAGGCGCAGCAGCTTCTCCTGCAGCCCGAACCGATGGACTTCGACGCCCGCGACGATGACCGGCCGCTTCGCCGCGCGCAGCATCTGCGACGCCTCGGCCACGGCCTCGCGCCGCACTGCCGGATCGGGCGTTTCCCTCGGCATCGATTCGTTCGCCTCGACGGCGGGCACACAAGGCTCGTCGACCATATCGCGAGGCACCTCGATGTAGACCGGGCGCTTGACGCGCCGGCACGCTTCGATCACCTGAACGATGCGCCGGGCGGCCGTCGGCGGGTCATCGAGCACGCACGCGGCGCAGGTGACCTTCTCGTAGATCTCGAACTGCGTGTGGAAGTCGCGGACCTGGTGGTGCAGCAGCGGCGAACGATGGCGCTCGGCGAGACCCGGCGCGCCGCTGATGACGATGAGCGGCGACTTCTCCGCGTACGCGCCGGCCACCGCGTTGAGGACGTTGAGACCGCCGACGCAGTAGGTGACGCAGACGGCGCCGAGGCCGGAGACGCGGGCATACGCGTCGGCGGCGTAGCCGGCGCCGATCTCCGTACAGGTCCCGATGATCTCCATGCGACTGTCGACGAGCAGGTCGTAGAAGCCAAGCACGTAGTCGCCGGGGATACCGAAGACGTGGCCGAGGCCTGTCTGCTCGAGGTGCTCGACGAGGAACTGACCGACGGACCTGGATCTGGGCATGGGGCTCGCACTGCCGCCGAACTCGCGAGAGTTCGGAACGATGATCGAACGCCATCAGGGCGATCCGAAGCCTGGCGACTTCGGCTACGTATCCTACGCCGTCAACTCCTCCCCTGTTTGCAGAAAGTGCACGAGCTTGCGCGCCGAGAACGCCCGCGCCTCGCGCGTCTTGTTGCGACCGCCGCCCATGTGCGGCATCACGATCACGTTCTCGTGCTCCATCGCATACCGGATGATCGGCGACTCCAGCATGTTCTCGCGCCACTCGTCATGGATGACGTCCGCGCCGAACGATGACAGTCGGCCTGACTCGAGCGCGTCGATCAGCGCGGCCTCGTCGATGATGTCGCCGCGGCTCGTGTTCACGAGCGACGCGCCCTGCTTCATCTTCGCGAACGTCGCCGCGTCGAAAAGGTGATGGTTCTCCGGCGTCATGTGAACGTGAATGGAGATCACGTCCGATTCCGCGAGCAGCGTGCCGAAGTCCACCGGCTCGACGCCCGGAATCTCGATCGGACGCACGTCACAGCCCAGGACGCGAAGGCGAAACGCCTTGCCGATGTTCGCCACCATGCTTCCGAGGCGCCCCACGCCCAGGACGCCCACCGTGAGCGGCGAGATCGCATCGCCCATGATCTGCTCGTCGGTCCATCCGCCGGAAAAGACGTGGCTCATCGCACGTCGAAGGTTGCGACGCCCCGCGATGATGAGCATCCAAGAGACCTCGGCGACGCCGGTGAATCCGTCGAGCAGCCCGTAGTCGCGCGTGATGCTCAGGATCCGGATGCCTCGTCGGGCCGCCTCCGCCTTGTCGATGTGGTCGGTGCCGGTCGACGCGGTGTTGATGACCTTCAGCTTCATCGCGCGCTCGAGCACCTCCGCGTCGACCTTGATCTCGGTGTGGCTCCACAGCGCGTCGTAGTCGCCGATGACTTTTAGCATCTCCCCGCGGTCCGGCGTCACGATGTCCGCGTCCGTGTGCTGCGTGATCGTCTCGACCGCCTCGGGCGAGTACGAAAGGTCGATCATGCAGAGCACTTTCGGGCGGGAGGGCATGGGCAATCACGGTTCAGGGATCAGGGATCAGGGATTGTATTTGACGCCCGGTCCGCCCGCAGGCCTTCACTGTCGGGTGCTTCCGGAATGGAATCACCGGCATCGCAAAGCGCTTGCGCCGGGCAGCCATCCACCACGCATCCGCACGTGTCGCCGGCGAATCGCAATGCTGCGGTCGGACAGGCGCGGACACACTTGCCGGCGGCCTCGCCAAGGGCCTCGTCGAGCGATCCGTCAAACGGCACATCGATGCGGACGTCAAACCCACGGCCCACGTGCGTCATCCCGGGAACCTCGGCGCAACCACTCGTGATCTCAACGCACAGCCCGCACGAGATGCACTTGCCAGGATCGTAGAGAACTTCACCCATGCGTCGGTGACGCGCGAGCATGCGGGCCGCACCGTGAAACGCGGAAGTTCGCGCCCCGCAGTCCGCCGCGAAGCGCCGAAGCCGACAGTCAGAGGCGCCGGCGCACGCACACTGCATGCAGCGACGCGCCTCCTCCAGCGCCTCCGCGACACCGAAGCCGCGCGCCAATCCCGCGTGCGGGCTGACCCGGCTCGCATCGCTCGCGCCCACCTCCGACGGCCGCGACTGCTGCAGTGCGCGGCGCGCCGTCTTCACGCTGAACGGACGTCTCGACGCCTCGGGCCGAGTGCCGCGAAGATGCCGGTCGATCCGTGTCGCGGCGATTCTTCCTTCGGCGACGCTCCGCACCGCCACCCATGAGTGCCGCCGCGCCAGACCGGCTGCGAACACGCCGGGCATCGACGTTTCACCGGTCATTTCGTCGACCGCGACGCCGTCCGCGTTCGTGGCGAGCTCGAGGCGTCCGATCATCTCCTCGTCGAACGACCCGAGCGTGACAAGCACCGCGTCGTGCGCCCGTCTCAGGTCGATGAGATCCATGTCCTCGCCCAGGCGGCGATTCATGACGAACCGCGCGCCCAGCCGTCGGATGATGTCGATCTCGCCGTCCAGGACCGCCCGCGGCAGGATGTGGGGCGACATCGCGTAACGCAGCCTCCCTCCCGGCTCATCGCGCTCGTCGAACACCGTGCACGCGTGGCCGGCGACCTGAAGGTAGTAAGCGGCGGAGAGCCCGCACGCCCCGGCGCCGACCACGGCGACGCGCCGCCCGGTGGCCGGCATCCGCCGCGGCAGCCAGGGTTCACTCGAAGCCAGGTCCTGGTCCGCGACGAATCGTTTGAGCAGGCACACCGCGACGGCACCGCCGGTCGGACGGCGGGTGCAGCCCGCCTCGCACGGCGCCGAACATACGCGGCCGAGCGCGGCTGGAAGCGGAATGTCCCGCTTGACCGTCTCGATCGCGCCGCGCAGATCGGACGCCGCGATCTGTCGGATCATCGTCGGAATATCCATGTGCGCCGGACAGGCGGTGTGACACGGCGCGAGACAGCTGCCCACGTGGTCGCTGAGCAGAAGCTCGAACGCGGTCCGCCGTGCCGCCAGGACGTCCTCCGAACCGGTCTCGACGATGTCGCCATCGCGAGCCGGCGTTGCGCAGGCCGGAACGAGCCGGTCGGCGTCGTTGAGCTTCACGATGCAGACGAGGCAACTGCTCTGCGGCGAACAGCCCGGAAAGTGACACAGCGTGGGCACTTCGACACCGGCCATCGCCGCCGCCTCGAGCAGGGTCGCGCCCTCGGGCACCTCGACGGATCGATTGTCGATGCTCAGCTTGGGCATCAGCGAACCTCGATCGCTTCGTGGGGACAGACCAGGCGACAGGTATCGCAGCGTGTGCAGGTCACATCGTCGATGTGGTGTCGCGCAAGCGGTGTCAGCGCGATCGCCTCCACCGGGCAGTGCTGCGCGCACAGCGTGCAGCCGACACATCCGTCCGCGACCTCGTAGCGGATGAGCGGCTTGCACCGGCCCGCCGGGCAACGGCCATCGATATGCGCTTCGTACTCGTCGCGGAAGTAGCGAAGGGTCGTGAGGACGGGGTTCGGCGCCGTGCCGCCGAGGCCGCAGAGACTGCCACGGCGCACGGCGTCAGCAAGCTGCTCGAGCGCCTGGAGATCGCGTCGCTGACCGCGCCCCTCGCAGAGACGATCGAGGATCTCCAGCATCCGCCGGGTGCCGACGCGACAGAACGTGCAGCGGCCGCAGGACTGGCCCTGCGTGAAGCGCAGGAAGTAGCGAGCCAGATCGACCATGCAATCCGTGTCGTCCAGGACCACGAGACCGCCCGAACCCATCATCGCGCCCACCTCGCGGAGCGCCTCGTAGTCGACGGGGGTGTCGGCCAGCGCGGCGGGCACGCAGCCGCCGGACGGTCCGCCGATCTGAACGGCCTTGAATCGCCGGCCGTCCGCGATCCCGCCGCCGATCTCCTGGACGATCCGGCCGATCGTCATTCCCATCGGCACCTCGATCAGACCGCCCCGCCGTACGCGTCCCGCCAGGGAGAACACCTTCGTGCCCTTGCTGCCGGCCGTGCCCATCGATGCGAACGCGCCGGCGCCGTGACGCACGATCCACGGCACGACCGCGAACGTCTCGACGTTATTGACGAGCGTCGGTCGGTCCCACAGCCCCCGCTCCGCCGGAAACGGCGGACGCGGGCGGGGCATCCCCCGCCGGCCCTCGAGCGACGCGAGCAGTGCGGTCTCCTCGCCGCAGACGAACGCCCCGCCCCCCTCGCGCACCTCGAAACGCGGCGTCGCGCCGAAGACGCCGCGCCGCGCGCAAATCGCGATCGCCTCGCGCAGCCGACGCACCGCGAGCGCGTACTCGTGTCGCACGAACAGGATGGCCTCGTCGGCGCCGATCGCGTGCGCTGCGATGGCCATGCCTTCCATGATCCTGAACGGGAACGATTCGAGCAGCATACGATCCATGAAGGCGCCGGGATCGCCTTCGTCGCCATTGCAGATCACGTACTTCCTGCGGCCTTCGGCCCGCGCGACGCGGCGCCATTTCTCCCCCGACGGAAAGCCCGCGCCACCTCGACCTCGGAGGCCGCTCCTCGAGATCGTGTCGATGATTTGCGCCGCAGGATCCTCCCGAGCATGCTGCAGCGCATCGAAGCCGCCGCGCTGCAGGTACTGGCCCAGATCGAGCGGATCGAGGCATCCGAAGTGTTCGGTCGCGATGTGACGCTGCGGTCCGAGAAACGTCGATACAGCGGGGTCGCGGACGTCGAGAGGACGGCGGTGATCGGCCCGGTCGGCGTCGCCACTCAGCAGCCCCTCGATCCAGTGGTTCGCTTTTCGGCGCCAGCGCGCGAATCCCTTTGGCGCGAAGTGCCGCTCCAGGATCGAGGTGGCCTCATCGGGGCGCACGCGCTCGTAGAGAAACTGCTGGTCATCGTTCGACGTTCCGCGCGCGGCCGGGCGCACCTCGACCAGCGGAGTGCGGTGGCACATTCCGACGCAGCCGACGCGCTGCACCGTCACGGGCAGATCGAACTCGGCGGCCGCGTCGAGGAGCGTCTCGTAGATCCTGTCGCTTCCCTTGGCCGCGCAGCAGGATCCGAGCCCGATGCGCACCTCGCCGCCGCCCAGGCCGGACCGCCCCGCGACGGGCGCGCGGCGAGTTTCGCCCGCGCGACCCCGCTGCCTTCGCTCATGTTCCGCCAGTCGCGGCCTTACACCGTCGGGTGTCAGCTGCCCGTACGTCACATCGTCGACCTGCACCACCGGCGCAAGCGTGCAGCACCCGAGACAGGCGACTCGCTCGATCGTGTAGCGCCGCTGAGGATCCGTATCCTGACCTGGCGGAACGCCGCAATGGTGAGCGATCGCCTGGTGGATCAGCTCGGCGCCCTTGACGTGGCACGCAGTGCCGCAGCAGACCCTAACACGCCTGCGCCCCGCCGGATCGCGCCGGAAGTGATCGTAGAACGTCGAGACACCGACGATGGACGCCGGCGTGATGCGCGTCACCGCACACACGCGGCGCAACGCCGGCTCGGGAAGGTACCGGTAATGCTCCTGCAGCGCTTCGAGGATCGGCAGCACGAATTCGGGATCCTGGCCGTGGCGCGCGATCACCTGATCGACGAACTGAAGATCGATCCCAGGCGTCACGGCTGACCTCCCGCTTCGGCGATACAGAACAGGTGATCATCGGCGCGAATGTAGATGCGGCCGCGGCTGAACGCCGGCGTAGCATCGACCGGCTCGCCGACCGCCCCGCGACCGACCGCCTCGAATCGCTCCCCCGCGCGAACGACGATCGTCGTGCCGTCCGTGCCCGTCGCGTAGACGCGGTCGCCCGCGCACACGGGCGATGCGTGAAACACCAGATCGAATTCCTGGCGCCAAACGGCCTCTCCATTTTCAGCTCGCACGCATGACATCGCGCCGCCCGTCGTCAGGCTGTAGACGAAGCCGTCGAACGCGACCGGGCTGGCGATGTCCGGCACGTCATCCTGCGCCGCCCAGCGCACGTGCGAGTCCGTCAACTGGCCGGACCCGGTCGGATCGAGCGCAACGAGCCGTTCCCAGGGACTGGCCACGAAGACGAGACCGGAACGATCGTCGAAGCACGGTGAGGGCGCCAGCTCTCCGGTCACCGTCGCGCTGCGCCAGCGCTCTCGTCCGCTGGCCGGGTCGTAAGCGATCACCCATGGGGCCGCCGCCGTGACCAGCGTTGGCGCTTCTTCGGGCCCGATCACGATCGGACTGGTCCAGGACGCGCTGACGGGCCGCTCGACGCGCCAGGCCGTCTCGCCGGCTCGCGCGTCGAGCGCAAGCAGCGTCGATCGCCGGTCACGCTCGTGGGCCTGATCCAACTGCACGATCACCCGCGCCCCGTAGACCAGCAGCGACGATGCATGCCCGTAGTCGTTTTCAGGTTGTCCCAGCGCGCGGCCCCATACGAACGCACCTTCGACATCGTAGGCGGCGAGGTCACCGTTGGCGAACACGACGAAGACGTGTCGTCCGTCCGTTGCCGGCGTCGACGCGGCATGCCCGGTATCCGCCGTGACCTCGACGGGCTTCGGTTCGCGCCGGGCGAATGGGTGCTCCCGGTCGACACGCCTTTCCCAGATCACCTCGCCTGTTGCCGCGTCCAGGCAGTAGACGACGCGCCGGGCGCCGTCGGCGCCGCTGCACATCACGCGATCACCCCACACAACCGCCGAGCTCTTGCCGGCAAGTTCCAGGCGCGTTTTCCACCGCACGTTCGCGCCCGTCTTCACGTCCCACGAAACCGGGTAGGCGTATTGATCCGCGTCAAGCGCCACGCCCAGCCCGCCTGGTCCGCGGAAGCAGGGCCAGCTCGGCTCGCCGTGCGCCCCTTCAGTCTCCTGGGCGTTAGGCGCCGATCCGTCCTGCGATCCGACGCGCCGGGCGCCGCCCGGCATCGCGAAGGCGAGGGCCACGAAACCGACGAGCAGCAATCCGCCGTGCGCCGCCAGCGCGCGGCGCATGCTCACGACATTCGGCTCGGAGCGCGGCGCCACCGAACCCGCGGACGCGACGCGCACCCGGACTGGCCGGCGTATGGCGAGCTTCAGTGCAGCCAGAGCGACGATCACCACGGCCAGGAGCAGCGCGCCACCGAAGTCCGCGCGGCGCTGACGCTGCAGGTACTGCGCGCGAATCTGCAGGTCCATCTCGCGTATCCGCGTCCTGAGCTGCTCATTGCCGGGCTGGTCCGCCAGTGCCCGCTCGAGCACCGCAAGCTCGGGGGACTCGAGTGGATTGACGACGCGCAGGTTCCAGAAGTTGACCATGAGCCCGACGACGACCACCGCGGCAACGCCTCCCGCAACGAGCGCGACGCCGGCCGCCGACCGCTGCACGCGGCCGGTCAGGCTCCTCGGCGCGATGTCCGATTCACGTTCCACGTTCAGGCTCCCTGCCCGCGCTCGCGGTCAGCTCGACGAAATCCGTGCCCGTCGTGGCCTCATCGAGCAGCGCCAGGTTCTTTGGATCATGCGGGCAGTACTCGAAGCAGCGTGCGCAGGCGACGCAGCGCGATCGGTCGATGTCGTACTCCGAACGGACGTGCCGCCGCGCCAGTCGGAGCGCCGTCGTGCCGAAGACGAGGCCCATGAACGCGCCGAACCACGGGGCGCCGTGTCTGAAGCGCCGCTGCACGGCATGCGACTGTTCATAAAGCTCCGCGATCGGCGCGCCTCTCGCCCGGAACGAGCGGCTCGCGTCGGTCTGGCCGGACACGAGCGCGGCCTCTTCCGCGGCGACGCGTCGAGCCAGCTGCACCGTCGGATGCACCCTGGACATCGGCGCCGCGACGGCGAGCCCGGCGCCGACACCGAGCGCCACGATGACCGGCACCATGAGCAGCGCCTGTCCGAATCGCCGGCGGTCGGCGGCGCGTTCCTCCAGCGGCCGATCGGGCGCCGGACCCTCGATCGCGTCGACGGGGCAGGCGTCGGCGCAAAGATGACAGTTGATGCAGTGCGACGGGTCGATGCGCGGATGCCATTTCGAAGCGCGCGCGAGCCACCCGAGCAGCACGCCGTACGGGCAGAGGTACCGGCAGTACGGCCTGACGACGAACATGGCGAGCACGAGCATCGCGCCGCCGAGCAGCAGCATCTCGAGCGTGCCGCTGCGGCGGAACAGGCCTACGAACGGGTCGTAGCGACAGATGATGAACGCGCTGCCCGTCGCGGCGAAGAGCACTGCGGCGGCAAGGTAGAGATACCGCAGCAGGCCGAGCGATCGATCCAGCCACGCCGGCACATGCACGGGTCGTACCGCCACGAGATCCTGGATCGCACCGTGCGGGCAGACCGCGGCGCAGAAGGTCCGTCCGAAGAACAACGCGAAAACGAGGGGCAGCGCGAAGAAGACGGCCGCCGACGCCGGCAGTGCGTAGCCCGTGTCGAACAGCGCCAGCGCTACGTTCTGCACCGAGCCGATCGCGCAGATGCAGCCCTCGCGCCAGAAACCGAAGTAGGCCATCGCGCACGCCGCCATCGCGAACACCGCAGGTCGCGATCGCCGTTTCAGGACGATCCACGTCGTGATCGCGAGCGCTGCCGCGAGCAGCACGAGGTCGAGCGATTCGATCCATCTCCCGTCCGGAGGCGGCGTGAGCGTCGCCGGCAGCGCGTGCCCGGTCTCGAAGTCGGGGGGAGGAAACCGCGGAGCGGAGACCGCGGCCGGGACGACGCGCAGGCTCGCGAGGAGCGCGACGGCGGTCGTCGATCCCGTCATGGCGCCGGCTCCGTCGACTTGATCCGGTATGGCGCTTCCGCGGGCACCCGGGTGATCGCGCCGGCCGGACACATCCGCGCGATGCGGCATTCGTTGCAATTGACGCAGCGATCGTGGCGAATCTGCAGAAACAGCGAAGCGTTGCCGAACGCCGTGCAGCCGGCGACGCACTTCGCGCAACCGATGCAGCGCTGCTCGTCGATCGAGTATTCGTAGTAGGGATCCTCGATGAAACTGCGCTGGATGGCCCCGGTCGGGCAGAGTTGATTCTCCGCGCCCTCGTTCAGCTCGCCGGTTCGCGGGTCGAAGAACCCCGTGCACAGCTTGCAGTACCCGCACATCGCGTAAGCGTGCACGCACTTCACCGCCGACGGGTCAAGCACGCACTCGGTCGCGCAACGTCCGCAAGTCGTGCAACGGTCCGGATCGATCTGCCAGACGGTCTCGCGCGCCTGAGCGCGGCCGGCGAGAAAGCCACCGAGCCCGCCCAGGCCGGCCAGCGCCGCCCCGCGGAAGAACTGCCGCCGAGTCTCGTCGGTCGGGGGCATCACTCGCTCCTCCCCAGCGCGGTGCGAGTCGACAGCGCGGCCGGCAGACCGCATGCCCCGAGCACCGGACACCGCCGACAGACGCCCTGGTTCACGCAGGGCGCCTCGGTCGGTCGCTTCGGCCGACGCGCGGCCAGGACGAACGCGGCCGCGGAAAGCCCGAGCGCCGCGACGCCGCGCCCGGCGTCCAGCAGAAACGCGCGGCGATTGGACCTCGCCACATCGACATCGACCTGTTCAACTGGCCTGGTCATCGCCCGAGACTCCGTCATGGCCGGAAACCGGCGAGAACACGATCAGGTCCCCGGTTGGCGGATGAAGAAGAATGATCCGGCCCGCACCGCCGGACGCGATGATCGGCGGCGCGAACTGCGACGCCGTGACGCCGCACGAGAAGTTCGCCGAGGTGACGCCCAGCGCCGCCGGATCCGCAACGACGGACTCCAGGGCGCCGTTCGCCGCGTGGATCTTCACGCGCGGCAGCCCCTTCTCGGAGGTGACGAAGCGACCGTCGGGCAGGACGATGAAACGGCAGGGATTGCAGCAGCCGCAGAATCCCTCGATCGACAGCGACGCCATGCCCCAGGATTCCCGGGGGCTGCCGTCGAACGCGAACGACTCCAGCCGGTGATTCCCGGTGTTCGCGACCCAGATCCGATCCGTGCCGGCGACGCGCACGTCGAAGTAAGGGCTCGGGATCACGAAGCGCGTCTCCTCGGCCGCCATCAGAGCGCCGCCGATCGTGCCGACCCGCTCCCCGTCGTCCCGGTAACGCAGAATCATCCGGTTGCCGGCGTCGGCAACGAACACGTCGTCACCCGTGGACGCGATGCAGGTGAGATAGGGTCGCCCGTCGATGACAGGCCAGGACGCCAGGCGCGTGCCGCGGTCATCGTGGACCTCGACATGATCCCGCATGCCGACGAGCAGCCGACCGCGACCGTCGAACGCCAGGCATCCCGCCGGCGACGCCAGGGGCCACTCACTCTGCCGGGATCCGTCGGCGGCCAGTGCGACGATCGCGCGGCCGAGCGCGATGCGGATCCCGCTGTCCGGCGCGATGGCCATGTCGCGGGCTCCCACGAAGCCCGTCGCCAGCGTGGCCGAGCGCTCAAACCGGATCAGCGCCGGGTCGACTGCGGGAAGCCGTCCGAGGTCGTAGGCGTGAAGATCGGACGTCCCATCGTTGGCGCCGGCACGTCGAAACCGTGCGAGCAGCGCGAATGCGGCCGACCCGACGGCCGCCACCGCGGCGGCCAGCACACCCGCCACCATGAACGTCCGGCGCCTGAATCGTCCTCGGACCGGGTCCCTGTCCATGGCCATGGCCATGGCCGACCTCCGTCGTGCACGGGGCGCAATTCAATCAAAAGACTATTCTATCCTGTTTTAATCGGCATGCAACCGCCTCGAGGTGAGATACGGTCGCGCCGTGTCACCGGCCGACCGCAAGGCAGGTCATGGTCGTGAAATCACGCACCACGAGTCGCCCGGCCGCCATCGCCATCGGTCCCCACGACTCGTGCCCGTCGAGCACCCGGGCGCGGGCGAGCGGCCGCCAGGCGTCCGGAGTGGCCTCCGCCAGTGACAGCAGCCCGTCGTCGTCCATCGCGTAGATGAGCCCGTTCGCGATCAAGTACGGTCCCAGCCCGAAACGCGCGGCCGACCCGCTCGACCACCGGATCGTCCCGTCGAAATCCAGGCAGACCAGTTGTCCGTCGGGCCGGACGCCATACAGGTGATCACCCAGGACGATCGGCGTGTGCTGCGTGGCGCCGAATACCCCGGGTGCGAGCGCGAACAGCGGCTCGACGACGTAACCGTCGATCCCGCGTCGCAACTGAAGCATCATGCTGCCGGCACCGTATCCGCCCGAAAGGAAGATCCGATTCCCGGGCACGATCACCGGCGACGCGACCATCGCGATGCTGACCTTCCATCGCGTGGTTCGCCACACGACCGATCCGTCGTCTGCTCCGACGCCGACGACGCCCCCGCTGCCGCAGTAGACGTAAGCGCGCCGACCATCCAGCGTCATCGGCACGATCGACGAGTGCGTCATCTCCCAGCCATCGGGATTGGGCGATCGCCAGCGCACGGCGCCCGTCGCAACATCGACGGCCATCAGCAGCGACGAACCGCCGGGCGCCAGGATGACCTGGCCGTCGTCGATCAGTGGACACTGACCCGCATACCACTGCGGCACGGTCGCCCCGTGACGGGCGACGAGGTCGATGATCCATCGAAACGCGCCGGTCGACGCGTCGACGCAGAGCACATGGCATTTCGGCCCGACCGAAACGACATACTGCCCGTCCACCGCGGGCACCGTGCGCGACATGCCGTGATTTCGCTTGATCCTGACCGGGTAGGTGTACCGCCAGACCTCGCGCCCATCGGCCAGCGACAAGCATCGCAACGCGTCGGCCTGCGCCGCCCGGTCGTAGTCGAGCACGTAAACGCACCCGTTCGCGATCGCGGCGCCGGCGTAGCCTTCGCCGACGTCCACCGACCACAGCCGGGCCGGGTCGCCGCCCGACCAGTCGCGCACCAGCGCCGTCCCGTCGTAGGTCGTCCCGTCACGCCGCGGTCCCCGAAATGAAGGCCATGACGCACGGACGTCCGCCGCAATCCCGTCACCGGGCGTCAGGACGCCGGTGAATGGCGTCTCGACGTCGACCTCGGACGTCGGGGCGCGCGGGGTCCGATCGAGAGGAACGCGCGGGACGACCTCGACGCCCGGTCCGAGCATCCACCAGATTGCAAGAGCCGCGAACCCCCCCGCGATGGCCAGCGCAACGATGACCTTTTCGATCGGCAAGGCGTCGATCGACCGGTCGGCATGGCCGCGCCGCGCGAATGACGCGCCGACACGCGGCGCGGCTTCGTCGGGATCCGGGTTGTCGATGACACCGGACATCGCCGTCACGCGCAAAAAAAAGGCCGGCCGCAGGGAAGGCTGGGGACGATCCCCTGATCACCTTGCGGTCGGCCATCACATCGGAGCGGGCCCGTTTTTCTCCACGCCGGGAAATGATCGGGCCGGCGCTCCACTCACTCGGGGCGGTTCGGGGTCCGACTCAGCCGGGGTGGGTGCGGATCTTTTGGCGGCGAACACGACCCATGGATTCGACTCGGCTTCGGACCATCTTGCCCCGCTGAAATAATACTAGTAAGTATTTTTATGGTGTCAAGGGGTCCTGAGAATTTTTTTCAGCCGGCGCCGCTGGGGAAAATCCCGCGACGGAGCGACCCGGTCCTGGGGCATTTTCCCAATCGGACCGTCGAGGGCATCGTTGAATACGCCCTGGCACGTCGCAGGACTGGGGGCTGCCGATTGGCACGCCTGGTGCAACAGAGTTGAGCAGTCCAGCAAGGAACACCTGCAATGAATCCCGAACGACACGACGCCACGTCCGACCGAAATTCCACATGGCAGGGTCTCGAAGCGCTCGAGCCCCGCGTGCTGCTCAGCGCGGATCCCGGCGCCGCGGCGCCGACGGATGCGGTCGGCGCCGGCCCGGCGATCGAAGCGCCCGCCGCGCGGACGGTGCAGTACCGCGAATCGGATTTCAGCTTCGTCACGAGGCTCCTGGAGCAGGAAGGCATCTTCCTCGAGCCGGCGCAAAGCAGCGAACACGCCGCATTCATGCCCGAGATCGAAGACGAGGTCGTGCTCGGGTTCCTGAACGGCGATCCGCGCCATCCCGTGGTCCTCGGAATGCGGCACGACGGCGGCGACACGAACGGCGGCGGCTACGACGAGATCGCGCTCGACGATTCACCGGGCCACGAATCCACCGATCGCGGCGTCACCAACAACGAGACGATCATGATCGGTCACGACCGAACGCGAACCACGAATTCGAACGCGACCGTCACCGTCAATCTCCTGCGCACCCACTCGACGGGCGTCAATGAAGCGATCAACGTCGGCGCCTGAACGCAACTGCCGAATCGGACCGACGGCATCGTGCCTCAATCTGATACGATCACTCACGTCATGGCGCGAGACGATTTCGGGTCCGTCGACATCCTCACCACGCAGCCGTCACACGGTCCCATCGGGATGCTCGTCAACGGCGCGTCCCGATTTCATCTGTCTGGATGGCCCGGTGGTTCCCTGCACCTAGAAGAAAGCTGCACGCACTGGGGTTTCGTTACGGAATCCTCGGCAACGACCGTCCTGGTCCATGATGCGCGTTACCCGCTGCGATCGGAGATGTATTTCTGTCTTCCCCACGGGGGCGTGGTCGAAGGCAAAGGCCAGGGCATGATCATCTCGCAGCACGACGAGTGCGGATTCTTTCTCATCGGCGGTCCAATCGAGGAGCAGGGGCGCCTTCGATACATCGACGGATGCTCCGATTCACTTCTCATCCCACCGATTCTCAAGGGTGACGCCTGCCTGAACCTGCTGCACGTGCCGCCGCGTACGAATCAGACAGCACACACGCATCCGTCGTTTCGCGTTGGAATGGTCGTGCGTGGCACGGGCACTTGTCGCGGCGACTGCGGTGAGCAGTCGCTAGAGCCCGGAACGATTTTCGTAATCCGTCGTCATGCGCGGCACAGCTTTCACACGACGCGTCGGTCCCTCACGATCGTCGCATTCCATCCCGACAGCGATTTCGGTCCGACGCACGAGGACCACCCGATGCTTAATCGCACGATCCTGACGTCGAATTCAATGGCCGCGAAGAGCACCTCCGACGGAGCCGGCCGCCCATGAAGTGCCCCGAGTGCAGCGCGGACCACAAGCACAAGGACGGCATGCGCTGCCGCTGCGGCTACAGGTTCCTGTTCGACCCGAAAACCGACCCGATCACCGACGGACGATTCCTGGCCGCCGTTCGCGGGGCGAGCGCGAACGGGACCTGGCACTTCACGGCCAACCAGCTTTACGCAGCCCACTTGCGACGGCGTCGAGCGTACCGCGGAATCGCGGCCGCATGCGCGATCGCAGCGGTCATCGCCAGCGTCGTATGCGGCTTCGTCGTTCCGCCGGCCCTGTGGGCCCTTATCCCGATCGCGCTGGTATGTATCGGTTGGGCCGGTAACCAGTATTCCCGGGAACCGCTTGCTCGTGATCAATGGGATCGGTGCGTCGAACGGTGGCGTTCTGAAAGAACCCTGGAAAAGATGATCGTGCAGCCGTCACTCGGCGATCCGCCGCCGCAGTGGCAGGAGCCGGACATCTACGATTACGGCGTCGAGAAGATCGTCCTCGTCGATCGCGACCTGACGGTCGACCTGCTGGTGCTGAACAACCTGCACGCGGAACAGAAGGCGTTGATCCTCTCGGAGCACGGGTACCCGCCGTACCTCGTCGAGCGGGCGACCGGCGTCCTGCGCGAGAACGCCGAGATCCCCGTGTATCTGCTGCATGACGCCGCCTCGACGGGTCCGCCCATGGCCGAGCGTCTCGGCGCATCGACGCTCCTGCCGATCGAAGGCCATCCGGTCATCGACCTCGGCCTGTCGCCCGACGACGTCAGGAAGCTGCCACAGCTTCGTCACGCGCGCCGTCGCGAGGAAGAAGCCGTCACCCCCGTCGACTTCATCCCCGTCGGCGCGCTGCTTGCCGTGATGGCGGTCTCGTTCGAGAACCGGGTCGGCATGTGGGACGCGATCGAACAGCAAAGGATTCTCCATGGCGACACGGGCAGCTTCGGCTGAGCGCGTTCAACGGGCACCGTCGGCCGCACGCTTCGGCGGTGCGATCATCCTCGTGGTGACATCGTGCGGCATCATCGGCTGTGGCAACGGGCAGCGCGGTGATGACGGGTTCAAGGAGATTCGCGCCGCGGTCACCCGGGGTCGTTACGCCGACGCGATTCCTCGACTGGAGCGGTACCTTGCCAATCGACCGCGTCGCCCGAACGCGAGCCGGGCCGGTCTGTTCCTGGGTAAGTGCCATCTCGCGCTCGGCAGATTCCAGGAAGCGGCGCAGGCATTCGAAACGACCATCGCCGAGCACCGCCGATCGCCCGAAGCGCACAAGTGTCGCTACAAGCTCGCGGTCCTTGCCCTCGTCCAGGGCGAACGGGAAGACGCGATTCGCCGGTTCGGTGCGCTCGCCGATCAGCCGGATGGTCCGCTGGCACCCGAGGCGGCCGCGATGCACCGCTACCTGACCGCGACGCCCAAGACGAGTCGTGGGCGCAGCCCGCTCTAGCCATGGGGGCGATTTTCGGATTCAGCGGACCACCTGACGCGGCGCTCGCGCAGCGCATGCAGGCGGTGCTGCGCCATCGCGGCGGCGGGCGCGCGTCGATCCATGCGTCGCCGGTCGGCACGATCGGTCACCTCGCCCAGCTTCCCGTCGCGCAACATCGGCGCATGGGGTCCGGAACGCACCAGGACGGAGACCGGGTGATCGCGATTGCAGGATGCGTGATCGCGCCGCGGTCGGACTCGCTCCTGCTCGATTTGCTCGCACTCTACGACCGTCACGGGCCACAATTCGTCGAGAGGCTCCGCGGCGCGTTCGTCCTGGCGATACGCGACGGCGCGCGACTTCTGCTGGCACGGGACGGCAGCGGCAGCCGCACCCTTTACCACGGTCGGCACGCAGGCCGGCTTCTCTTTGCGATTGAGCCCAAGGGCGTACTGGAGGTCCACGGATTTCCCCGTCGGATCCGACCGGCCGCAATCGCCCAGTATCTTTCCTTCAGCTTCATTCCCGGTCCGGGCACGATGCTCGAGGATCTCTTCGAGCTCCCAGCGGGCCATTTCCTGACGTTCGACGGTGCGGGCGAACCAACGCTCACGCGCTACTTCAGGTTCGAGCACGCCGGCGGGCCCCGGATCGGCGGCGACGACGCCTGGGTACATCGATTCCGACAGCAATTCAGCGATGCCGTCGCGGAACGGATGCCTGAAGACGATCCGGTCGGCATCTTTCTTTCCGGCGGACTCGATTCGAGCGTGGTCACTGCCGAGGTCGCACGGCAGAGACCCGGCAGGGTGCGCACCTTCGCCGTGCATTTCGGGCCGGAGTACCCGAACGAGCTTTCGTTCGCCCGCAGCGTTGCCGAACGATGCGGGACCGACCACGAGGAAGTCCTTGTCCGGCCTCGCCAATTCCTTCCAAGACTGCGAAAGATGATCTGGCATCTCGACGAGCCCATCGGCGACCCCATTACGATGCCGAATTACGAACTGGCCGGACACGTCTCGAAGGACGTTCGTTGGGTGTTCAACGGTGAAGGCGGCGACCCTTGCTTCGGCGGCCCCAAGAACATTCCCATGCTGCTTCATCACTGGTACGGGGGCATCGAGCGCGATCCCAACTTCCGCGAGCGCATGTACCTGGCGTCCTACCGCCGCGGCTACGAGGAGGTGATGCGGCTGCTCGCTCCGTCCTGGCGGGCGCAGATCGAGCCGGACCGCGACCTGGAAGGCGTACTCGTGCCCTACTTCCGCTGCCGGGAACCGGCGAACTTCCTGGACAAGCTCTCGGCCATCAACATCCGTCTCAAGGGCGCGCACCTGATCCTGCCGAAGGTCGAGCGGATGACTGGAGCGTGGGGCATCATTCCGATCGCGCCCCTGTTCGACGAGCGACTGGTTCGGCTCAGCTTCGAGATGCCGTCGCGTCTGAAGCTCTCGGGCGGCGTCGAGAAGGTCATCATCAAGAAGGCGTACGAGCACGACCTCCCCGCAGAGATCATCGCCCGGCCCAAGAGCGGGATGCGCGTCCCGGTGCACTACTGGTTTCGCGGTGAACTGAAGCGGTACGCTCGCCGTATCCTCAGCCGACGCGCACTGCGCCGGTCCGGGATCTTCGACGAAGACCGGGTGCAGCAACTGCTGCGATACAACATCGAGGAAGGCCAGGGCCGGTACGGACTGCGCCTGTGGATGCTGATCACGTTCGAGATCTGGCGGCGCATCGTGATCGACGGCGAACCGGTGTAACGGCTTATCATGTTTCGATGCCTCAGCCGCCCCCCGAACTCGTTTCGCGCGTCATGGCCGCGATTCGCGAGGACCGGCTCGTCGATACGGCCGTCGCGCTGGTCGAGGTGCCGAGCCCGACGTGTGAAGCCGGCGCCGTCGCGGATCGGCTCGCATCGCTGCTCGTCGAGGACGGGTTCGCCGTCGAGCGTCCCGTGGCGGCCTGGCCCACGGCCCCTGCCGTCGTCACGCGCCTCGACGGCGGCGCCCCGGGGCCGACGCTTCAGTTCGACGGGCACCTCGACACCGTGCATCTGCCCTTCGTCCCGCCGCGCGTCGAAGGCGGCATCCTGCACGGCAGCGGGGCCTCTGACATGAAGGGCGGCGTCGCGGCAATGTGCGAAGCGACGCGCGCGCTTCGCGACGCCGGCGCGCTGACCGCGGGCAGCATTCTTCTCACGGCCCATGATCATCACGAAGCGCCGTGGGGCGATGGTCGCCAGCTCGAAGCGCTGATCGACGAGGGTTACGTCGGCGACGCCGCGCTGCTTCCGGAATACCTCTCGGACAGCCTGCCCATCGCCGGCCGCGGCCTGGCCATCCTCAAGGTCACGGTCCGGCGCGACGGCGAGCCGGTGCACGAGGTGCTCGGCGGAACCGAGCAGCCGAGCGTGATCGCGGCGGGCGCGGAGCTGGTTCGTCGTTTCGAGCAGCTCGACGAGACGCTGTCGCATCGGAAGCACCCTGTCGCAGGGCGCGAACGTATTTTCGTCGGCAGCGTTCAGGCCGGAGAGATGTACAACACCGCGCCGACGGCACTGACGCTCGATGGCACGCGACGATGGATCCCGGGGACGAGCAACGCGGACGTGCAGCAGGAGCTCGATGATCTCGTGACGCAGGTGGCGCGCGAGCGTGGTCTGCCGATCGAGCTGGCGTTCCGGCCGCTGCGGGGCGCGTTCGAGCTCGATCCGGCGCACCCAGTCGTGGCCGCGTTCCAGCACGCTCACGAAGCCGTCGTCGGCGCCGCCCTGCCCGCCGGGCCCAAGCCCCTGGTCGACGATGGCAACACGTTCAGCGACCGCGCCGGCATCCCGGCCATCACCCACGGACCGCGTGCGACCGGCGCCCATACCGTCGACGAGCAGGCCCCCGTCTCCGAGCTGGTCCGTGTCGCCCGCATCTATGCGAGGACCGCGCTGAGCTTCTGCGCGGGCCCGACCACCTGAGAGGCCCCCGGTTCCGGTCAGCCGCGGAAGAATCCCACAAATCTCACCGTGCGCGCAGTTGCAGCACGGGCCCCCGATCTCGCCCTGCTCAGCGGGTTCCCGCGCCAGATGACCGGCACGTTCGCCGAGCGCCGGCTGATCCCGCTCATGCGTTTCCTGCTGCTCGGATTCCCCCCGCTGCGGGGGATGCGCCGGACGCGCCGCCCCGGCTTCGAGGTCGACCTTGCGCCGCGGGATGACGCATGGATGAATTCTAGCTCGCGCCGGGGCGGCAGCGTGCACGCAGAGGACTATCAAGTCCTGTAGTGATGAAGAAGCACCTGTCTCCGAAAGACCTTGCCCGCGCTATCGGCGTCAGCGAATCGTCGCTGAAACGCTGGGCCGACGGCGGCATGATCAAGGGCTACCGCACCGCGGGCGGCCACCGGCGCATCGATCTCACCGAGGCGATCCGCTTCATCCGCGAGTCTGAAATGCCCGTGCGCGAGCCGCGCCTGCTCGGCCTGTCCGAGGTGGAAGGTCCGCTCGACGCCGCGCAGATTCCGGAAGATCCCACGGAGCTGCTCTACCAGGCGCTGGAGCAGGGCGAGTCAAAGAAGGTGCGCACGATCCTGACCTCGATGTATCTCGACGGTCGCGGCGTCGCGGACATCTGCGACGGTCCGATCCGCGCGGCGATGAGCCGGCTGGGCGAGCTGTGGCGGCACCAGTCTGACGGCGTGCTCATCGAGCACCGCGCGACCGACGTCTGCATCTCCGCGCTCAATCTCATCCGATCGATGCTGCCCGAGCCCGCAGAGTCGGCGCCGCTCGCGCTCGGCGGCGCCCCGCCCGACGACCCCTATCTGCTCCCTTCGCTGATGGCGGCCACCGTGATGGCGGCAGAAGGCTGGCGCGGGTTCAACCTGGGGCCCGACTGTCCCACCGAAGTGCTGATCGCCGCCGCGAAGCAGACCGGCGCGCGGCTCGTGTGGATCTCGATCAGCGCCGGCCAGGACGAGGCCGAGCTGACGCGGCTGCTGTCGCGCCTCGCCGACCACCTGATCGTCGAGGGCGTCGACGTGGTCCTGGGCGGCCGCTCGCTGCCCCACGACGTTTCGCTGCGGCGGCACAACATCCACGCGATTCCTTCGATGTCCGCACTGGCCGCGCTGTCGCGCGAGCTCGTGCCGGCTGCGGTCGATCGGGACGGCTGATGCCTTGACATCCACAAGGTCAGGGATACGATTCCGCAAGGTTCGCAGCGACCGAACCTCTTCAATTGTCCGATTCGAAAGCACGGAGTCCGAGAACACGGCGACGCACGCCTGCGCGCCGCTCCCGTCTCCCGGAAGGAATCCCCGGCCGTCGCGCTGAAGAGGGGAATCATGTTTCAACGGCTCATGGCGACCTGGATCATGACGGGCCTGGCGGCTGCGGTCGCGCCGGCCGCCATGCTCGAGGTCAGCACCGACGCGCCGCCCGGATCACCGCTTTCCGTGTTCGCGGGGAGCCCGTCCGGACCCCTCGTCGTCAGCGTCACGAACGACGTCGGCCAGGACGCCACGTCGGACCTGCTCACCGGCTGGCAGGTGACGCTGGAGATCCACGCCCAGTCGGGTGCGACGGGATCGCTCGAGTTCGCGTCGGTCGTCAACCCGTCGAACTACCTGCTCGACGGCGTGCCGCACATCAACTTCCCGGGCTCGATGAACACGACGACGCGGCACCAGTTGTCCGGCGTGTCGCTCGCCGGCGCCGTGCAGGTGCCGACGGCGCCCGGCGCAGGCCTGATGGAGATCACGCTCGAAGCCTCGGCGGACGCCTCGGGCACGTTCGGCCTGCTCATCGTCGACGGCGCCGACAGCCAGTGGACCGACAACAGGTCGCCCCTGAGGCTCGAGCACGACTACGCCAACGTTCCCGCGAGCGGTGGCCTGGTCCGGATCGGCGAGGTTCAGATCATCGTTCCCGAGCCCGGAGGGGTCGCTTCGCTGCTCGTAATCGGGGTCACGCGCCTCCCGCGAAGTCGCCGCCATCATTGACTTCTTCCCCTTTTTTCCCAACGCGGGCTTTGCCCGCAACCCAAGAGGATAGCGATTTAGCGGTCTGTTGATGACTCATGGGTGCCATGTTCGCTGTGCGGTCTAAG
>NYZC01000204.1 GCA_002686995.1 Phycisphaeraceae bacterium
AAGGAGGCCGAAGCAGGCGATGTCGCGGTGCATCGTCGATGGAGGCCGACGCCGCCAACGGGCGATGCAGCCGGTCGACGCCAGGCAGAGTTCTGAGACAGAGCCTAAGGCAATCCGGGGTCGGTCTTGGGTCATGTTCGTGCTTTCCTCGTTCGCAGACGTCCGGGAGCCCGTTTCCCGGTCGAATCATACTAGTCCGCCGGTTCCGCCCCTTCATTTTGCTGTCGGTGCCCGTTGTCGCCGTCATCGAGCAGGGCGGCGAGCGTCGTGTCGGCGGCGGCCTCCGCCTGGGCGTCGACCAGGGCGCCGATCATCCGCCAGGACGGATGATCGGGGTCGTCGGCCGCGGCCATCGTCAGCGACCGGCCGAGTTCCAGCAGGTCCGCGACGCGTATCGCGGATGCCGGCCGCGCGAGGCTGTACTGCGCCGCGCCACGTCCGTCCTCCACGCGATGCACCAGCCCGGATCGCTCGAGGTGGCCAAAAAGGCTCTGGACGGTCGTCGGCGGCAGGCGCAGCGTCGCGGCGAGATCATCGATCTCCACTTTCCTCCCCCGCCCGAACGCCTCGGCGATGCGGCTCATCAGCGGCACGAGCCACAGCGGATCGCCGTGCCAGGACGTCCGTTGGCGACGTTCCTCCTGCGCCTGTCGGCCGCGGAACGTCTGCAGGGCATAGCTGAGCTCGAGGCCGAACAGGATGATCAGCCAGGTCAGCCACATCCAGAGGAGGAACAGGGGCAGCAGGGCAAGGCCGCCGTACAGCACGCCGTAGAACGTGCCGGTTGCGGCCCGCGCGACGTAACCGGTCAGCAGCTCGATCGCCACGATCCACAGCGCCGCGCCGGCGAGGCCGCCCGCCGCGGCCGCGCGCCAGTTGACGCGCGTGTTCGGGATCATCATGTACATGAGCAGGAGCACGATCCAGGTCGTGGCCACGGGGGACAGAATCGCCGTCAGGCGGGCCAGGAAGCCGGCCTGCTCGTCGTCCGCGATCATGCCGAGAAACTGCACCTGCACCCATCGACCCGCGAGCAGCACGAGCGGGCCGATCGTGATGATCGTGTAGTAGAGCGGAAGGCGCACGTACCAGGCGCGCGCGCGATCGATCCCGTATATCGTGTTGAAGCATCGCTCGACGGTCGCAAGCAGTCCGGTCGCGCCCCAGATCAGCACGAGGACGCCGATGATGCCGATGCTCCCGAAGTTGACGTCTTCGAGGACGGCGAGCTGGTCGTGGATCTTCCGGCCGAACGCCTTGCGCGTCTCGTCGAACTGTCGGCGCCGCTCGACGTCGGTGGCAAGCTCGAGCTCGGGCTCCGCTTCCGCCTCGGACTCCGCCACCCAGTGGACGAGATAGTCGACGACCTCCTTCTTGAACTGCTCGCGCTGCTCCTCGCCGACGAACGAATGGAAGACGACGAGGGCGACGACGACCGTCGGCAGCAGGCTGAACATGGTGTGATAGGTCAGCGCCGCGGCCATCTGCATGGCGCGGTCCTGCTGCAGCTGCCGCGTGCAGTGGCGGATCAGGTCGAAGACGTTGCGGAAGCTTCGCTGGGTACGTCCGAGCTCCTCGAGCGGCGCATGGGTGAGCCGGCTCAGGTGATCGCGTATCCGGTGGATGGGCATGAGGTCATTATCGGCGGAATGGGGGGGGCGGGACAGGGGGGCCGGGGCGAGGATCGGAGATCGAAGCGGCTTCAGGTCGCCATGGCATTCGACCCGCGGGCTTACGCCGGCTTACGCCGCGCGGTTCGCCAGCGGCATTCCGCGCGCCATAACCTGGCGAATCCCCGGCGTAAGCCGGGGGGTGGCCCGCCCATACCCCATACCCTACGCAGGGTCGTAGCCGGAGCCGCCGAAGGGATGGCAGCGGCAGATTCGGCGAACGCCGCGCCAGGCGCCGCGGAACGCGCCATGCTTCCGCACCGCGTCGATCATGTACTGACTGCACGTCGGCTGAAACCTGCAGTGCCCCCCGATCACCCGTCCCAGCGTCACGCGATAGACCAGCACGCCGAAGATCACGAGCCGGCCGAGGATGGACGGGCGCCGCGCGTTGTCGAACGTTTCGTCCGATGGCGAATCAGTGTTCGGTGTTGGGCGATCACTTGCGTCACGCATGCCGTCGGCGCGATCCTGAGATCATGAAAGGTACGCCGTCCTCGTCGTCCTCGTCGTCTGTCGCCCGCGCCCCTGGCACGTGCGTACACACCGGTCGGGCGTCCGGCGAAGCCCGCGCTAGCTCTTCTTCATCGCGAGCAGCTTGGCGCTGTACGCGGCGATCACGTCCTGGCGGCGCAGCATGGCGACGACGCGCTCCGGGTCGGCCGCGTCCACGACCGGCAGCTCGTCGAACCGGCTCTCGGCGAAGCGGTCGATGGTGCTCGACAGGTCCATCGTCATCGTCAGCGGGTCGGTCTGCGCCGCGAGGTCCTCGGCGACCGCGAGCTCGGCAAGGTGCGAGGAGTCGTAGAGGAACTGCCTGATGTCGTTGAGACCGAACAGGCCGCGGTATCGGTTCTCCTCGTCGATCACGGGAAAGCTCGTCTGCTCGGTGCCCGTGATCAGCTGTCCCATCTGCTTGAGCGTCATGTCGGCCGGCACGCGCTGGAACGGTCGCGCCGCGCTGGAGAGGGCGTTGCGGATCGTCATGCCCTCCAGCACGTCGACGATGAAGTCGCCGCGATGGGCGGGCGAGTCCTTGCGCGACGGCACCTGCTCCTGGTAGAGCGAGTGATTGCGGTTCAGCAGGTACGCCAGCGCGCAGACCCACATCGAGGGCAGGAGCAGGTCGTAGCTGCCGGTCAGCTCGGACACCATGATCAGCGTGCTCACCGGCGTGTTGGCCGCCGCGGCGAAGAAGCTTGCCATGCCGAGGATGGCGAACATGACGACGTCCTGGTCCGACACGAGCTGGGGCAGCCACTGCTTCCACAGCAGGCCGACCACCGCGCCGAGCGCGCCGCCGATCACCATGCTCGGACCGAACACGCCACCCGATCCGCCCGATCCGATCGTGAGCGCAGTGGTGAGGATCTTGCCGAACGCGACCACGAGCAGGACGGGAATCAGCAGTGCCGCACCGCCGGGGTCGAGCACCTTCTGCAGGAACCCGTAGCCGAACGACAGCACGCTGAGCGAGTCGTGCGCCGCGTCGTCACCGTAGTACGCGCGGAACCCGTAGTAGCACCCGATCGCCACGGCGCCCGTCGCCGCGGCGCCGACCATCGGCTTGAGCGCTCTTGGGATCGGGATCCGGGTGAACAGGTGCTGGATGCCGTAGAAGCCGCGGATGTAGACCAGCGATGCCGCCGCCATGACCGCCGCCATGGCCGCCAGCGGCAGCAGCAGCCACGGCTGGTTGAAGGTGACGCCGGCGGGAATGTGAAACAGCGGCTGGAACGCCGCATTCGGCGCGAACGACAGCATGGCGAGGCTGTAGATGCAATAGGAAACGGCCGTCGCGATGAATCCCGGCACCAGGGCCTCGGCCTCGAAATCGGGATCCCGGTAGAGCACTTCGATGGCGAAGATCGCTCCGGCGAGCGGCGCGTGGAAGATCGCGCCGATGCCGGCGCCCAGTCCCGACGCCATGAGAATGCGCCGGTCGGTGTCGCTCAGCTTGAGCCACGTCGCCAGGAACGATCCGAAACCCGCGCCGATCTGCGCGATCGGGCCCTCGCGGCCGCCCGATCCGCCGGTGCCGAGCGTGATCGCCGAGGTCACCATCTTCACGAGCGGCACTCGGGCCCGGATGAGCCCTCGCTTGTTGTGGTACGCGTCGATGGCCGCGTCGGTCCCGTGTCCCTCGGCTTCGGGGGCGACGAGATAGACGAGGGCGCCGCTGATCAGTCCACCCAGCGCGGGGAGGAGGATCAGCAGCCAGGGAACCACCTCGCCGGGGTCGGGCACGCGACCGGGGCCGCCCTGGTCGTAGCCGGTCAGTTCGGTCAGGCCGTACTTGGTGATCAGGTCGGAGAGAAAGTGGAAGCCAAGGGCACCGATGCCCGCGACCGCGCCCACGAGGGGGGCCAGCATCATGCTGCGCTGGGTTTCAGGCAGGTGCAGTCGCCGAGTCGCCGGCACGTTCATGGCCGGCCGCTCCGCGCCGGTCGGCGAGCCGTCCGGCCGCTCTGGCTAGACTTGCGATCGTCAACGTAAACCATTGTAATAGAATATCTTGAAGAACAACAGTGAATCGTGAATGAATCGCGAATGACGCGGCAGACCTCTGGCCTGCCCCGGTCGATTCAGGGAACAAGCGGGGGGCGCGGCTTATACTAATGGTTGTTGGACCGGAAACCCACCTGACATGTGTGATCTCGCGATGGAGATCGAGCGATCGTGCCAGGCCAACCCGGTCCGTGGTGGCGGCACCGACGCTGTGCGGATGACCCATGGCCGTCGGGCACGCGGTGGGGCGGATCTCGATACGCCGTGTTGGCACGGATGGAAGCAGTCGACCGACGATCGTGATGGACGTGACGTACCGGAACATCGGCAGAGCATGCTGCGGTCAGGTTGAGATCGAAGCTCTTGGATAGGTCAAGGCAGCGACATCGCCGTTCCCGCGTCGGTCCTTGCGCGTTCGAACCGCTCGAGGCGCGCATCCTGCTCGCGTTCACGCCGAGCGGTTTCGAACCGGGGGGCTCTCATGCTGCTTGGGCGGACTACAACAACGACGGCTGGACCGACCTTTCGATCGACGGCACCATGTTCGAAAACATTCCGGGGACCGGCGGGGGGCGCGCATTCCGGCAGCGCAGGACGCTCGGGCACTGGGGCATCTGGGGGGATCTCAACAACGACGGCCTGTTGGACTGGTTCACGCGCGCATCACCGGGAACCGTGGCCATCACCGAGGTCCCCGGATTCACGTACGAGATTCGGGACCTTCCGGCGCTGCCGGAGACGCGGCAAAGTCGGGGCGCGGCGTTCGCCGATTTCAATGGGGATGGCTGGATCGACCTGTACGTCGGGGCCTACGAGGACTTTCCGAGCGCGTACTACAAGGACGCGCTGCTGCTGAACAACCAGGGTGAGTCGTTCACGGTCCACTGGGTCCAGGGGCTCGACGCGGTGGTGACGCGCGGCCGGCCGCGTCCGGCGCGCGGCGTCGCGGCGGCCGACTTCGACAACGACGGCGATCCGGACATCTACACGTCGAACTATCGCCTTGAACCCAACGGACTCTGGGTCAACGACGGGGCGGGCAACATCACGGACCAGGCTTCGTCGCGGGGGGTCTCCGGCTTCGCCCATACGATCGGATCGTCGTGGGGCGACATCGACAGCGATGGCAACCTGGACCTTTTCGTCGGTAATTTCAGTCATCCGGGTCAGGAGCCCGCGCATTTCATGCGCAACCTCGGACCGGGCGGCGGGTACGCGTTCGAGCGAATGGACAGCCTGGACGGCGCCGACTGGCAGGAGTCGTACGCGTCGCCGAGCCTGGCCGACTACGACAACGACGGCGACCTGGACCTGCTGTTCACCACGGTCTACCCCGGCAACGCCGCGCGCCTGTATCGCAACGATGGCAACTGGAATTTCACGAACGTGACCGGATCGGAGGGTCTGGGAGGCGTGACCGTGACCTACCAGAACGCGTGGGCAGACTACGACAACGACGGTGATCTGGATGTCATCGTCAACGGCACGCTCTACGACAACGACCTCGATAACGCCAACCGCTGGCTCAAGGTTGCGCTCCACGGCGGTTCGGGGATGAACGCGACCGCGATCGGCGCGCAGGTGCGGATTCGCACCGGCGGCAGGACGTACACGCGCGAGGTCATGTCCTCCACCGGCGAGGGCAACGGCGACGACCACGTGCTGCACTTCGGCCTCGGCGGCGCGAGCGGCAGCGTGCCGGTGGAGATCACCTGGCCGGACGGCACGGTCGAGACATTCAGCACGACGCTGAACCGGCGCATCGACCGCACCAGGCAGCAGGCGGAGCCGGGTCGCATTATCGGCAACTTATGGCGGGATACCGACGGGGACGGGGTCATCGACGGCGGCGAGACGCGCCTCGCGGGCTGGACGGTGTTCCTCGACGCCAACGGCAACGGTGTCCTGAACCCGGGCGAGCCGCAGCGCACGACCGGCAGCCAGGGCGGGTACACGTTCGCCGATCTCGAGGCGGGCACGTATCACGTCGACGTCGTGGTCCAGGGGGGATGGGAGATGACGTTTCCGTCCGGAGGAAGGCACGTCGTGAGCCTGTCCGACGGCCAGAACGTCTCGCGGCATTTCGGCTTCGACGTGACGGTGGTCCCGGCGCCGCTGCCCTATTCCGAGAACTTCAACGACGGCTCGGCTGACGGCCTGGAGCCGGTGTCGGGTGCGTGGCAGGAGAACGCCTTCGGGCGCTACGAGGCCATCGGGGTCGCGGGCGGCGACG
>NYZC01000205.1 GCA_002686995.1 Phycisphaeraceae bacterium
AGCCCCTAACAGAATGCCTCTGGCTTCGACCGACGACAGCGGCGCCTGGCTGCGTCGACCTGCATCGCCGGCCTGATAGAGGCAAGCTGCTTCGGTCTCCTTGCCAGGCACCACTGTCGTCGGTCTCGGGCCTTACGATTCATTCTGTTAGGGCCTCTTGGTGTTTTCGCGCTCAGGCCGCGTCGGCGTTCGCGTGTCCGGCCGGAGACGCGTAAGGGTTGTCGGGCAGGGCGATGAGCTTCACGCGTCGCCGGCTCAGGCCTTCTGCGATCGCGGCCGCCGGGGCGCGCTTGAAGATCGTCGCGGACAGCATCGTATGGTCCATCAGTCGAAGACCGCACAGCAGGTCCGCGACGCCGATCAGCATCCGCGTTCTCCGGAAGATCGGACCTCGTTCGGCGCGTTGCTCGTGCTCGACCCCGCGGACGTAGATGTCGTTGAAACCTTCGAAGCAGATCGCGGCGAGGTCGACGCCCACCGCGGCCTTCTCGATCTCGCGCCGGGACACCTTGTAGACGAAGTTGCCGGCGACCTCGAACTCGTGCCGGGCGGGCCGTCGGCCCAGCGCCAGCCGCGCGGCGTGAATCGCGAAGCGCGAGACGATCTCCAGCGGGCCGCGCGGCACCAGGTCATCGTTCGGCTCGATCAGGACGACGCCTTTTCGCGCCACGCGAAGCATCTCGTACAGGGCGAGCATCGGGCGCGGGAAGTGGTGGTACGACTCCTTGCAGAGCACGTAGTCGAAGCTCCGGTCTCCGAACGACAGCGCCTCTGCGTTCTCGCACCGGAATGCCGTGATGAATCCCTTGTCGCGCGCTTCGCGCAGCAGCGTGTCGGAGATGTCGGTCGCCACCACGTCGGCGCCGTGGTCCAGCAGATACCGGGCGTCCTGGCCGTACCGGCCGTCGCCGACGGTCAGCCATCGCGCGCCGGGGTCGCCGGCGAGAATCGGGCCGATCGTCTCGTACATGCGCTGATGGCGCCAGGCGTCCACCGTGTCGCGGCGGCACCACGTCTGTGCGACTTCGTCGCACTCGCCGCCTTCCGCGTACTGCTCGTAGTGGCCGGCGTGAAGGGCGTAGCTCACGTCCTCGAAGCGCGCCTTGACCGTCGCTTCATCGTCGTTCGGCGTCGGGATGGTTCTGGAGGCGTCGGGGCGCATGGCGGTGAGGCCGTTCGGGCCCGATCGGCGATCGGTCGGACCCATGCCGCCGCCGCGTCGCTCGACCCACCGCCGTTATCGGCGATCGCCGGATGCGGCCCCCAAAAACTCGATCAGTCGTAATTGAAGGACATCAGGGTCGGATCCTTCTCGCGCGGCACGAAGACGATCGTGCCCAGGTCGGTCATGCCGACGTCGATGGACGTGCCCAGGTCCGCGCCGCTCGCGAGGTCCACCGGCACGATCGTGTCGTCGATCTGCTCGAACCCGACCAGGAGTGTCCGGGCGTACGCCAGGCCGACGATCTCGTCGGGCGAGGTGCTGTCGAGCAGCGTCTCGGTTTCGGCGGCGACGTCGATCCGGTAGATGTCCGTACCGCTGGCGGCGTAGAACACGGCGCCGTCGGCGCTCGCCAGACCGTCGTAAACGCGACTGAGCGTCATGAGGGTCTCGGTACCACCGGTCCGATGATCGACGGCCAGGAGTTCGACGGTGGTCGACTCCGCAGGGGGCGCGGAAGTCTCACCGACGCATGCGCACACTTCGTCCGCATCGAGAATCTCGACCTCGACGTGTGCGAGTTCGGAGCCGGATTGCGGCGTCACGGACGATACGCGAAAGGCCATCGTTCCCTTGGTGGCGCCCTTCAGGCTCCCTTCGAGCGGGTCATAGTTCATGCTGACGTCGCTGTCGAACACGACGGCGCAGACGATCTTGTCAACGAGGCCCTGCAGGTCCGCATCATGCAGGGGCGTCACGTCCGGGATCTTGTCAAGAAGGGCTTCGCGATCGCCTTCCGAATCGGGCGTGCCCAGGCCAGGCCCCGCCTGGACGAAGTTGGCGAGCCCGTCATCGGTCGGTCCCGCGCTGACCCAGGAGGCGGGCACGGTTTCGATCGAGAACCAACCTTCATCGCCCTCCTCGCCGGTGTACAACTCGATGGTCTCGCCGACGTGCTGCTCGAAGTAGCGAAGCTGAGTGCGCACGCCGATGTCGGCGATGTCGTCGTTCACGTCCGTATCCGAGAAATCGTTGGGTTCGTTGCCGTTGTCGATGCTGTCCTCGTCGATGGCAAGAACGATCGGCGGCGGACTGCTCTCCGATTCGCCTTCGCCCTCGGCGTCCTTCAGAGCGTAGACCTGCCAGGACCGCGTCGCCTCCGTCACGGCGGCGATCTTGGCGGTCGAGAGGGCACCCTCGAGAATCGTGACCTGGCTGATCGAGCCGGCGAAATAGTCCTTCAGCGGCGTCGCGGAGAAGTTGCCGCTGGCCACGGCGCTGGCGCCGATCACGACGGGCTCGAAGTTGCCGTCGCCGCCGCTCGTCGTGCCGAGACCGCCGGTGTAGCTGACCGACGCCTGCTCGACACCGTCGATGTAGAGCTTCATGCCCTCGTCGCCGAAGGTGAAGGCCACGTGGTGCCATCGATGCGGATCGACGGTGTCGGCCGAGGTGATGTAGTGGGACTGCGTCTTGCTCTGCAGGCGGACCTTGACCCGCGACTGATCGATGTAGATGTGGACGTGCCCCCCGGTGTCGTAGCCGGACGAATCCTTGGAGACCAGACCCTGGAGGTCGGTCACGTCATCGGCGTTGAACGAGAAGATGATCGTGCCGTTGTCCATCAGGTATCCGCTGACGTGGGCCATCTCGGTGTGGTCGTTGACGCCGTCGTAAGCGGTGCTCGTTCCGTTGAGCCCAGCCGCCGCGACCGCTCCGCGCACGTGTCCATTGCCGAGGTCGTCGCCGACGACGGTGCCGCGGGCCGTCTCGAGATTGACGTACACGAGCTTCGCGAGCTCGTCGCCGGGATCGGTCCAGAAGGCGTGAAGGTTCTTGAATCCAGGGATGTAGGCGGACGCCTGGATGCCGGTGAGCGGGTCGCCGCTCGCGTTCGAAACGGTGCCGACCGCCGTGAGCGACTGGTCGGCGAAGCGGTATCGCGACATCGCGCCGGTGTCGCCGCGGATGCCGACGAGCGCGACGTCCTGGAAGGCCGGGTCAATCGTGTCGGCCCGCATCTCGGGCGCGGGCATGAGGCAGACGATGAACCAGCTGATTATGGCGAATCGTTGCATGTGCTTGAGTCCTTGCCGGCCTCCCTGGATGCTTGGAACCCCGATCGATTCAACTCGTCTCGCCGTCGATCGTCCCTGGTGCCTGAACCCTATGATTCCGCGGCGGGGCGCGAAATCGCAATCGTGGTTTTCGAAGTAATCCGGTCGCGCGGCGGCGGCAGCACACGCGTCATCGCCGGTGTCTTGCGCTGCTGCCAGATGTGTCAAGGGCGCCGCTGTCTTGCCGGGATCGAGCGACCGTCTTCATCGCCGCGGCGTTCGCCAGTCGGGTTACCCGGCGTCACCGTGTGGCGATTGCCGGATCGATACGATCGACATGACCGTCAAGCTTTCGAACTTGTGATCCTGAAATCGCTGGCGTGCGACTCGGAGCGGATTCACCGATCGCCAATGGCGAAATGGCCGCTACGGGCCGTCATGTGGGCGCCCAATCTCATTCGCGGTGATCGGATTCGATCCGCAGGATCACCATCACCTGGACGGGGCCATCGCGATGATGCGTGGTGAACAGCAACGGTCCAAGCCGGGTGGGGACGATGACCTGGGGCTCGAAAAGCGGCTCGGAAACCGGGGGCTCGACGACTTGCTCGTCGGGTTCGGCTTCCGGCTTCGCCTCGGTCGCCGGATCGGGTTCCGCCGGCGGCTTCTTCGTCTCGGGCGGTCGCGGCGGCAGGCCGAGCACGAGGAGGCGATCACCGGTGTGCCGCAGACGCAGGTCGTCGAACACCGTGCCGTCGAACACCGTTTCGAGCGGTGATCGAGGTTCCGGCGTGCGCTTCCGGCGATGGTGATGGGGGGCGACGTCCACCTCGACGTTGCCGTCGTCGGTGCGGCGGACCCGGATCAGCAGGCGGAGCCGCCCGCCGTCCAGTTCGATTTTGCTCGTTTCGCCTTTCACGCCGGTCAGAGCGAGCGGCACCCGGCCCGTGAGCGGACCGGTGGTGTGCTGCGGCATGAAGTGGTCTGAGCCGAGAAAGACCGAACGTTTGCTTCCGAGCACCGGCATGAGCGCCGCGTGAAATGCCTCCAGGTTCTCCGGTTCGAGCGTGCCCGCTCGCATGTCGTTGGCGGCCCACCGCGCGAGCACCGATGGCGACAGGCCGATGGGCTCGACCAGTTTCCATGCCTCGGGCGGCGGGTCTGGCCGTGCCAGGTGCACGCAGAGCACGCGCGCCCGCGGAGGCGGATCGAAGCGCTCCGGCCATGCGTCGTCCGGTGGTGTCGGTGCGATCTCGGACAGGCGCGGCAGCGGCTCGCGCCGCGGTGTGAGGGGCGCGCAGCCGCAGGTCATCACCAGTGGGATGACGATGAGCGAGAACAGGTTGTATCGAACGTGACGAGGAATCTTTATCCACCGATCAGGTGTCAGCGTAACGCCCGCTCGATCACGTCCAGGCCGTGGTCGAGCGGACCGGGCTCGACGATCAGCGGGGGCGCGACGCGCAGCACCGAGCCCTGCGTGGCGTTGATCATCACCCCTTCCTCGCGGCAGGCGTCGACGATCTCCTTCGCCGGCTTGTCAAGCTCCACGCCGATGAACAGCCCCTTGCCGCGCACCTCGACGATGCCGGCGCCGTTTGACTTCATCGCCGTGAATCGCTCCTGGACGTGCCGGCCCATCTCCTCCGCGCGGGCCACGAGCCCGTCGCGCTCGAGCACAGTGAAGACCGCGTGGCTCGCGGCCATCGCCAGGCAGTTGCCGCCGAGCGTGCTCGCATGCTTCACGCCGCCCTGCTTGATCGCGTTGTAGTGGTCGGCCGCCACGGGGCCGGTGCACATGACGCCCACAGCGAGACCTCCGCCGACGCCTTTGCCCAGCGTCATGACGTCGGGCTCGATGTCCCAGTGCTGGTGCGCGAAGTACCGGCCGGTGCGCCCGCATCCGGTCCACACCTCGTCGATGATCAGGAGCAGGTCGCGCTCGGTGCACAGGCGACGGAGCGCCGGCAGGTAATCGTCAGCCGGGACGTGAATGCCGCCTTCGCCCTGGATCGGCTCGACGATGACGGCCGCCGTCGTCTCATCGATCTCGGCTTCGATCGCGGCGATGTCGTTGAACGGCACGTGCGCGAAGCCGGGGGCAAGCGGGCCGAAGTGCTCGCGGACTTTGGGATCGGCCGTGGCCGCCATCGTGGCGAAGCTTCGACCGTGGAAGCTGCGCAGCGCCGAGATCACCTTGAACCGCGGGCCGTCGGGGCCGGGGCGGTGGTGACCGTGCAGGCGGGCGAGCTTGATCGCGGCTTCGTTGGCGTCGGCGCCGCTGTGGCAGAAGAACGAGCGGCCACCGAAGCCGAGCCGCGCGATGTCCTCGGCCGTCCGGGTCTGGGGCTCGCTGTGCAGCAGGTTGCCCGGGTGCCAGAGCAGGCTCGCCTGCTCGCTGACCGCGCGCACCAGATCGGGGTGGCAGTGCCCCAGGATGCCCGCGCCGAACCCGGCGAACAGGTCGAGGTACTGCCGGCCGTCGCTGTCGTAGAGGTTGCAGCCTTCACCACGCGCGATGACGATCGGATATCGCCCGTAGTTGATGCTCATGTGCGCGTCGTGACGTTCGATCGTTTGAGCGGTCGTTTCCAAGGTTTGGTTTCCCTGTGCCGGGGCGGGAGGCGCTCGAAACTATAATTGCCGCACGCAATCCTTCGCAACAGTTCCGCATCGCCTTGAACCTCCGATGAGCCGAGCCGACGACGAACCCCTGCGCACGCATGTGATCCTCGACGGGCTGCAGGATCCGGCACTTGCGCGGTCGCTTTCGGCTCGGTGGTCGGAGCAGGGGTACGCGAACGCCGTCGATCTGGCCGGGCAGCACGGCTGGCTCCAATTGCCGCCGGACGATGCCGCGGAGAGCGCCATGGATGAAGCGCGCCATGCGGCACGTGGCTTCGGGGTCGAACTTCACGATCGCGCCGGCGCGACCTTCCGGCCTGACAACGATCTCGGCGCGCTGCGTCGCCGCCTGGCGTACGAGTACAAGTCGAGGCTGGCCACCGCGCTCGTCTTCGGCCTTCCGGCCGTCGCGCTTCACTACGGGGCGCCGTTCCTGGTCGGCAGTGACGGAGGGCGCGCGGCGACGATCTTTCCGCGCCTGATCGGGCTGCTGCTCGTCGGGTGGGCGTGCGTGGCCGCCGGCTGGCCCGTGCTCTGGCAGGGCTTGCTTTCCGTGGCACACCTGCGCGCTTCGGCCGACCTGCTGACCACGACGATCATTCTCGTTTCGTGGTCATCGTCGCTGGCAGAGGTCGTGGCGTCGCTCTTCGGCGCCGAACCGCTCGGTGGAGACGGTCCGGCGCCGAGCGCGCTCGGCGCGAACGTGGCGGTCACGCTTGCGATGCTGCAGCGGTGGCTCGCGCATCGTTTCGCGGACCGGTTGTCGGGAAGGGCGATGCTGATGATCCCTGGCTTCTCGCGGATCGTCGGCGCGTGGATCGTGATCACGCTCGGCCTGTGCGCGCTGGTCGGCCTGGACGCGGGCATCGCGGTCGGCCTTGTCTTTCCGCCGCTGATCGGACTCGGCGCCATCAACCGGACGTGCCCTGGCTCGAGCGCGGCGCTACCGGTTTTCGCGTTCGCACTGCTCCTGATGATCGGTCCGCGCGCGATGGACCTGCCGGTGGAAGCGGTGCGCCTGGAGATCGCGACGGGCTTCGCGCTGATCATGACGGCGGTGATGGCCCTGGGCTGGCGGGGAATGCGGTCGGTGGACGTGCCATCGACGTCGTCGTGATTCGAGGCGGCCGGTGGCGGCTCGACGCACCCGGCTCCTCTCGAGGCGAGGCATGGAAAAACAAGAACCCCTGGCATCGGAGCGTGCCAGGGGTTCAATGTCTGTCACGGGAATGGATAACGAAAAGCTTGGTGGGGGGACACGCGCCGGGGCGCGGTTTACGAAACCATTTCCTTCAGGTTCTTCAGGGGCCGAATGCGCACGGTCTTGGACGCCGGCTTGGCCTTGAACATCATTTCTTCGCCGGTGAACGGGTTGCGGCCTTTGCGGGCCTTCGTCGCCGGCTTCTTCTTGACGACCATCTTGCACAGGCCGGGGACGGTGAACATGCCCGGGCCACGCGCGCTGAGATTCTTCTTGATGATGATCCCCAGCTCGTCGAACACGGCGGCGATCTGTCGCTTGGGCAGATCCGTATTCTCCGCGATCGTTCCGAAAATCTCGCTCTTGGTGGGTGCCTTCTTTACGGCGACCTTTTTCTTGGACCTTTTCTTTGCCATTGGAGCTCTCCTTGCACTGAAACCCGACGAAAACCATCCGTGACGAGCGGAATCATAACCAAAAAACAGGTCGGCGCCGTTGTTTGTCCGGTCTTTTTCAGGGTTTTTGCACTTTTTTTGCCGACGACCGCTGGCTTTTCCGGGGTTTTCACCGATTCGGGCGCGTCGGACCGTTCAAATCCGCAGCGATCCGGCGCTCAGGACGATGCGGTTCGAGGCGGTCGACGGGTCGAAACGGTCGGCGGCGGAGCCGTTGCGCACCGCGATTTCCAGACGGCCACCCGATCCGAAGTATGCAAGGGCGGCGCCCTCCGGCACGTCCGCGTAGGTCCGGCTCAGGCCCCCGATCTCGACCTCATCGATCCGGAGGATCCCGGATGCGTCGAGGGGAAGGTCGCCACGCCACCGGTCGTATGCCTGCCGATCGAGGTCGGTCACCAGGTTGCCGAACCGATCGGCGTGCAGCACGTGCAGCGTCAGCCCGTCCGCCGTGCGCTCGGGGGTCGGCAGGTCGAGACGCACGAGGTCGCGGGCCGGATCTCCGAGCGATGCCATCGGCATGCCGGACTCGAGGCGGGCCGCGATCGGGGCGAAGACGTCGCGGCCGTGGAAGGTGGCGCTGACCGAGCGCCGATGGTGCTCGGGCCGCGTCAGCGACACGGCATCGGGTTGCGCCGCGTCGAGCACGGTGGTGAGGACGCCGTTGTCGGGCCCGATCCATAGGTTGCCGTGCGCCCGGACCGCGACGGCGCGCCGCCCGGACCCGACGCCCGGGTCGACGACGACCACGTGGATCGTGTTCTCCGGAAAGCAGCCGATGGCGCGTTCGATGACCAGCGCGGCGCCCAGGACGTCCTGCGGCGCCACGTCGTGCGTGAGATCCACGATGGCGGCGGCGGGCGCGATGCCGAGGATGATCCCTTTCATGAGACCGACGTACGGATCGCTAAGACCGAAGTCGGTGGTCAGGGTGATCATCGAGGCAGAGATTCAGGGTTCCCGTCGAAGCTGTCAAGATGAGCGAGAGATCCCACGCCGATCGGCGTCGCCGCAGAGATGTGGACCTTCGGCCTGTAGCACGCCGTGCTCAATACTCCTTCCGCTGCCGCGCGGGAGGAATGTTGAGCTGCTTGCGGTACTTTGCCACCGTGCGACGGGCGATCTCGATGCCGTGCTCATTGAGCTTCTCGACCAGATGGTCGTCGTTGAGCGGGCTCGACTTGTCCTCCTCGTCGATGATCTGCTGCAGCTTCGCCTGGATCGCCGACCAGCTCATCGAGTCGCCGGAGCCGGTCTCGGTGCCGCCCGAGAAGAACATGCGCAGCGGAAAGATGCCGCGCGGCGACTGGATGTACTTTTCGTTGACGGCGCGCGACACCGTCGCGACGTGAATGCCGAGCTGGTCCGCGACCATGGTCATGGGCAGTGGCTTGAGCATCTGCGGGCCCTGGTCGAAGAATTCGCGCTGTGCCTCGAGCACCACGCTGATGACGCGGAGCAGCGTGCTGCTTCGTTGCTCGACCGCTTCGAGCAGCCACCGCGCCGACCGCAGGTTGGACCCGACGAACTCGCGCGTCTTCGTGTCGACCGTCTTGTCGCGCTGCATCTTGCGGTAGTTGTCGCTGATCTGCAGCGTGGGCTGGCCGCCGCGCGTGAGTCGGGCGGTGTAGCAGTCCTCGGCTTCGTCGTATTCGACGATCGCGTCGGGTCGGATCCTGCGCGGCGCGTCGTCCACGAGCAGGCGTCCGGGCAGGGGGTGGTAATGGCGCAGCCCCTGCATCGCCGACTTGATCTGCTCGAGCTCGAGGCCGGTCGACTTCGCGACCTTGGGCAGGCGGTTCTGGCCGAGGTCCTCCAGGTGACGGTCGACGAGCAGTCGCTCGGTGGTGAGATCCGGCGCGTCCGGCTGCTCGGCGCGGGCGTCGATCTGGAGCAGCAGGCACTCGCGCAGGTCGCGGGCCCCGACGCCGACCGGCTCGAGGCTCTTCTGGATCAGCTCGAGCGTTTCGTCGAGATCTTCGGGCCGCACGTCGGCGGGCATCTGGTCGATCAGCATCTGCCGGTCCGTGCGCAGGTAGCCGTCGTTGTCGATATAGCCGATCAGGAACTGACCCATCCGCTGGGTCTCGGCGGAGTACTCGACGAGCCGCCATTGATCGAGAAGCTGGTCCTCGAGGCTCTGCTGCCGGGCGGCGGCGTTCGCCATCGCGTCGATCTTCGCGTCGCGCTCGCCGTCGTATCGACGGTAGCGCTCGCCGCCGAGATTGTTGATGTAGTTCTCGCCGATGTTGGCGTTCCAGGACTCGCCGTACTCCTCGCTCATGTTGCTGAGACGCTCGAAGTCGTCGGCGTGGCCCGGATCGACCGAATCGTCCTGAACGACCAGGTCGCGCTCGCCCTCGCGGTTGTCCCGGTTCTCCTGGAGACGGTCCTGCTCGACCTGGTCGGGATCGGTGCCCGACTCGCGCACCTCGAGCGTCGGGTTGCTGGAAAGCTCCGCTTCGATCCGGGCCTCGAGCGCCTGGCTCGACATCTGGAGGATCTCCATCGACTGGATCATCCTCGGCGCCAGCTTCATGCGCTGGTCGAGGCGAATCTGTTGTCCGGTGTCGATCCTCATATCAGGTGTTGCTTCAGGTGTTGCTCTTCGATCCTGGCCGCGATTATCGGGTGCAGGGCTGAAGGGGGCCGTCACCCCGGCGTTCCCGTTCCGCTGCGACCCGTGCCCTCCCGATCAGGGCAGGGTCCGTGCTTCTTTCCGGGTCCTCCACTGGAAATCGGCCAACGGCGGCAACGAGTCAACTTACGATCTGCCGCCCGTGGATCGCGTCCGTCAGGACGGCCTTCGAGACCATCTCGAGGTTCGATCCGGTCGGCATCCCGCGGGCGAGGCGGGACACCGACGCGCCGGTGGCCTGGAGCTTCTCGGCGAGGTAGAGCGCCGTCGTATCGCCTTCGATCGTCGGGTTCGTCGCGAGAATCACCTCGCGGACCGACTCGCGACGCACTCTTTCCAGAAGGGCGTCGATGTTCAGCTCACCTGGCCCGACGCCGTTCAGCGGGGCCAGCCGGCCCATGAGCACATGGTACAGTCCGCGGTAGGTGGCCGTCGCCTCGATCGTCACGACCTCGCTCGGCTCCTCGACGACCAGGATCGTGCCGTGGTCGCGCTGCGGATCCGCGCAGATCGGACACGGCTGAGACTCGCTCAGGTTGAAGCAGCTTGCGCACTGGCGGACCTTCTGCTTGAGATCGCTGATCGCGGAGGCGAGCGACATCGCCTGCTCGGCCGGCTCCTTCAGCAGGTGGAACGCGGCGCGCTGCGCCGATCGCCGGCCAAAGCCGGGCAGGCGGGCCAGCTGCTCGACCAGCCGCTCGAACGTGGAAAGTGATCCTGCCGCTCCCATTGCGATACTTATTGTATCTTCGAAGAACGCTCGCGTGTACCATGTTCACATCATGGAGGACGACGATCACGTCTGCCTTTGCTTTCACGTCTCCAAGCGCAAGATCGTCAACTATTGCCGCCGCGAGCGCCCCGCGGTCGCGAGCCTGATCAGCGAGTGCCTTTCGGCGGGCACCGGATGCGGCTGGTGCGTGCCGTTCCTGAAGGTCCTGCACGAGCAGACGGCGCAGGGCGTCGAGGAACCGGATCTGCCTTTCTCGCCCGCGGAATACGCGCGGCGCCGCCTTCATTTTCACGAGACGGGCGAGCGGGAGGCGTGAGGGGTCAGACGTCTTTCGTCTTCTGACTTCCGTGCATGCGCTCAAGCGACGCGTGACCGCAGGTGGTCCAGCACGTTCATGAAGTTGATGTAGCTGTCGTACGGCGACTCGTACGGATTGAAGTACTTGTGCACGTCACCGTCAGCGAAGTACTTGGTGCACATGTAGTAGAAGTGATCGCTCGTCGTCAGCTTGCGCCAGTCGTCCAGCAGCTCCTGGTCGCCGCTCTCCTTGATCGGCTGCTCCAGCTTGAACAGCTCGTGCAGCGCGTTGGACTGCATGGCGTTGCCGAGCCAGGCGGACAGGTCGCGCTCGGTGTCGGCCCAGCTGATCGTGTGCGGGACGTCGAACTCGCCGACCGGGTCGCTCTGCTCGAGGCATTCGCTCGCCGTCTGGAAGCCGTCGGTGCCGCCGTCGAACACCTTGTCGGGAAGGGCCTCCAGGAAGCGGAAGATGCCGGTGTCCTCCCACTGGTGCTCGCCGAACGTCTCGTAGTCCATGAACAGGTTGCAGCAGTAGCCGTCCCCGTTGATCTGGTTGACCCAGCCCGCGAACTTCTCGGCGGTCATCGGCCATTCCTCCCATCCGCGATTGGAGAAGCGGAACGCGATGTCGTCGCTGAGGCGGTAGTTCTTCAGCAGCAGGCGCATCGATCCGCCGCCGGGCGGACGGTAGAGGTAGTTCGGCGACCGGTAGCCGAGGATGTGGTCGGCGCCCTCGGCGACCATGCCCTCGAAGCGGTCGAGCGAGCCGACGTACGAGGCGAGGTCATTGTTGTAGATCAGCTCGGTGTTGCGGAAGACGCGCGGCGTCTGGCCGAACAGCTCTTCGACGAGGGCCGTATGGAGGTCGATCTGGGCCTTGAACTCCTCGCGGCTGTAGAGGCTGGTCAGGCTGTGGTGGTAGGTCTCGGACAGAAACTCGACGCAGCCGGTCTCCGCGAGGGCCGCGAACAGGTCGATGACCTCGGGGCACCAGGCCCTGAACTGGTCGATGACGCAGCCGGTCAGGGAATAAGTGACCCGGTAACGGCCGCCGTACCGCCGGACGAGCTCGAGGATGAGCCGGGTGGCGGGCAGGTAGCACTTGCGCGCGACCTTGATCAGGATTTCCTGGTTGTGGTAATCGTCGAAGTAGTCGCGCTCGTTGTCGAAGACGCTGTAACGGCGCAGACGGTGGGGCTGGTGCACTTGGAAGTAGAAGCAGATTGATGCCATATGGCCCGGATCCCCGCGGGCGTCGCCGCGTCCTGCGGCGGCCCTTTCTGCGATCGACGCGCGACATTGTCGCGACTGCGTCAGGTTATGCAAACGGGCCGGGGTCCGGGGGACTTGGGGCAGCGGACGTGTGACTGATCGTGCTGTCACCCGGTCCACCCCCCGTCTCACGCCGGGGGTTCGCATGCGCGTAGCGCACGTTGTCGCTGGCGAACCGCGTGGCGCAAGCCCGCGGGTCGAACGCCAACCCCAGCCCCAGGCCCCAGACCCTTCCTGATATACTTGACGGAATGAATGCGCGCCGGCGCTGATCGAGCTTCCCATGAGCATCTCCAGCAACGAAGTCCGACGCCAGTTCATCGATTACTTCGCGCAGAAGCACGCGCATGAGTTCGTGCCGTCCTCCCCCGTCGTGCCGCACGAGGATCCGACGCTCCTGTTTGCCAACGCCGGGATGAACCAGTTCAAGGACATTTTCCTCGGCGTCGACGTCGAGCGGGGCAGGCGGCTGCGCCGCGCGGTGAACACCCAGAAATGCATTCGCGCCGGCGGCAAGCACAACGATCTCGACGACGTCGGCCGGGACACCTACCACCACACCTTCTTCGAGATGCTCGGCAACTGGTCGTTCGGCGACTACTTCAAGCGCGAGGCGGTCGAATGGGCCTGGGACCTCCTGACGGACGTCTGGGGCCTCGAAAAGTCCCGGATGCACGCGACGGTCTTCGAAGGCGCCCCCGGCCAGGGCATCGAGCGCGACGAGGAGGCCGCGCGGCTGTGGCGGGACCACACCGACATCGACCCGTCCCACATCCACTACGGTGAGATGGCGGACAATTTCTGGGAGATGGGCGAGACCGGTCCCTGCGGCCCGTGCAGCGAGATCCACTACGACCAGACGCCCGACCGGTCCGGGGCGGGCCTGGTCAACGCGGGTGATCCCAGGGTCATCGAAATCTGGAATCTCGTGTTCATCCAGTACAACCGCGGGGTCGACGGGAAGCTTGACGCACTGCCGGCCCGGCACGTCGATACCGGAATGGGCTTCGAGCGCATCTGCTCGATCCTCGGCGGCAAGACGTCGAATTACGACACCGACGTGTTCGGTCCGCTGTTCACCGCCATCGCGGACATCACTTCGGCGCGGCCCTATGACGGCTCGTCCAAAGGCGGTGGCGATCCGATCGACGTGGCCTACCGGGTGATCGCCGATCACATCCGCTGCCTGACGTTCGCGCTCACCGATGGCGCGGCGCCGGGCAACGAGGGCCGGGGGTACGTCCTGCGACGCATCCTGCGGCGCGCGGTCCGGCACGGTTGGCAGACCTTTGAGATGAACGAGCCGTTCCTGTGGCGTCTCGTGCCCGCCGTGGTCGACGCGATGAGCGGCGCGTTCCCGGAGCTGACCGGCGCCGGCGACCGGGTCGCCGAGATCGTCCGCGACGAGGAGAAGGCGTTCGACCGGACGCTGGGGCGCGGTCTGGCGCTCTTCGACGAGGCGGCCGATCGCGGTGGACGGCGCATCAGCGGCGAGGACGCCTTCCGGCTGCACGACACGTTCGGGTTCCCGCTCGACCTGACCGAAGTGATGGCCGAGGAGCGCGGACTCGAGGTCGACGTCGACGGGTTTAACGCCCGCATGGAGCAGGCGCGCGAGATCGCACGGGCGGGTGGCGGCGGCAGCCGCATCGAGCCGGCGCTGGTCGAGCTGGTCCAGAAGGGCGGGCTCGAGCCGACGTCATTCGAAGGGTACGTCCGCACCGAGATCTCGTATAGCGGAACGTGCAGCCTTTACCGGATTGAAGATGACCGACCGGTTGCCGTGGATGCGGCGTCGGACGGGGAGGCCGTCGCGATTGCCGTGTCGCGTTCGCCGTTCTATTGCGAGGCCGGCGGCCAGGTGGCCGATACCGGCGCGATCGTCACCGACAGCGGCGAGGTCCGGGTCGATCGCGCGATTCGCGTCGGCGACATCGTGTTTCACGTAGGTGTCGTCACGTCCGGGACGTGCCGCGCGGCCGGGGACGGCGCAGCGATCTCTCTGACGCTGCGTGTCGAGGAGGCCCGTCGCCGGAAGATCATGGCGAACCATACTGCGACGCACATGCTCAACCGGGCGCTGCGCCGGCATGTCGACGCCGAGGCGGACCAGAAGGGATCGCTCGTCGACGACGAGAAGACCCGGTTCGACTTCGCTCACGGGTCGGCGATGACCGCCGAGGAGGTCGAGGCGGTCGAGCGATCCGTCAACCACGACGTCGCGGCCGACATGCCGGTCTACTTCGACGAGGTGCCGCAGGAGCAGGCCATGAAGATCAACGGGCTGCGCGCCGTCTTCGGCGAGCGGTACCCGCCGGTCGTGCGCGTGGTCTGCATCGGCGTCCCCGTAGCCGACCTGATGGCCGAGCCCGGGAACGACGCATGGCGCGACTACTCGATCGAGTTCTGCGGCGGCACGCACCTGGCGAAGACCGGCGACGCCGAGGGCTTCGTCATCGAATCGGAAGAGGCGGTGGCCAAGGGCGTGCGGCGCGTGACCGCGCTGACCGGGCGCGTCGCGCACCAGGCGGAGGCCGAGGGGCAGCGTCTCGTCGGGCGACTCGAAGCGCTCCGCGGAGCCGATCCGGAGCAGCTCGAGGAAGCGCTCGCGCCGTTCATTCGCGAGACCGAGTCGGTGACGCTGCCGCTGCGCATTCGCACGGCGCTGCGCGAGTCGGTGCAGAAGCTTCAGGCGCAGGTGAAGGGGCATCGCAAGAAGACGAGCCGCGTGGCCGCCGACCAGGTGGTCGACCAGGCGCGGCAGATTGCCGACAGCGCGCAGGACGGCGTCATCGTTGCGTCGATCGACGGGGCTGACGCCGCGACGCTGCGCACGGCGATGGACGTCATCCGCAAGAAACGACCGGACGACGCGATGCTGCTCGCGGCGGCGTCGGACGAGAAGGTGGCGTTCCTGGCCGCGGTGCCCAAGGGGCTCATCGAAAAGGGGCTCAAGGCCGGTGACTGGGTGCGCGAGGCCGCGAAGATGGCCGGCGGCGGCGGCGGCGGTCGTCCGGACATGGCCCAGGCAGGCGGGCGCGATCCTTCGAAGACCGATGCGGCGCTGGAGGCGGCGCGGCAGTTCGCGGCGGGCAAGCTTGGCGGGTGAGCGATCCACTGCATCCTGCATCAGGGCCGCAGGCCCGCAACCTGCATCCGAAGTCTGGCGACTCCGGCTACGTCCTGTATCCCAACGTCCCATAGTCATCTGAACACCGCCGCCCTCACGGTCGTACCGTGGGTGACGCGGCGCCTTCCGGTCATGAGTGCGGGCCGTGCGACCCGATGATTGATCCTGTCATCGATGCGAAGACCGATCGCCTCCGTCCGGGAATCAAAGCGACATTGCCTGCGGTGGTCGCCGTCGCTGTCGTCATGACCGCATTGGCCGCCTGCGCCCCGAAATGGCACCGGGAGCGGGCCGACAAGACCGCCGCGGACGTCATCGAGAACGCCCAGGAGCAGGCCGTGGGGCGGACCGAGCCCTTCACCGTCGAGACGCCGGCCGACACGCTGCGGCGGCGCCTGCTCGAGCGTCAGGGCCTGCCGACCTCCGGCCCGGTGTCCTTCGGGACCGACCGGCTGGAGCCCGTCGAGCACTGGCCGGAGAAGGATCAGCCGGTGCGGGCGCCCCGGCCCGGCGATCCGACCGCGGACTGGCCCGTGGACCAGGACGTGCGCCTGGCGCTGCTCGACGCCCTGCAGGTCGCGGCGCGCAACAGCCGTGAGTACCAGTCGGCCAAGGAGGACGTGTTTCGCTCGGCGCTCGCGCTCGATCTCGAGCGCGACGCGTTCAACAGCACCTATGCCGGCATCATTCGCAACCTGCTCAGCACCGACCACGCCGGAGGCGACACCGTCACCGGCGTCGAGTCGACCTTCGAGCAGGGCGTGACGCGCCGGTTTCAGAGCGGAGCCGAGTTGACGGGCATGCTGGCGGTCGACCTCGTGCGGCTGCTTTCCGGCGACCGCGAGTCGACGTTCGGCATCATGGCGGACGCGACGATGACGATCCCGCTGATGCGCGGCGCCGGTCGTCATATCGCCGCCGAGCCGCTGACCCAGGCTCAGCGCAACGTCATCTACGCGATCTGGTCATTCGAGCGCTTCAAGCGGACGTTCGCCGTCGACATCGCGAGCGAATACCTCTCGATCCTGCGCCAGCTGGACCAGGTGAAGAACGCCGCGAACAATTATCGAAGGCTGATTCACGCGAGCCGGCGGGCGCAGCGCCTCAACGAGGCGGACCGCCTGGAGCGCATCCAGCTCGACCAGGCCGTCCAGGACGAGCTTCGCGCGCGGAACAACTGGATCAGCGCGCAGCGCCGCTACGAGGCGGCGCTCGACCGCTACAAGGTCACGCTCGGCCTGCCGACCGACGCGCTGATCGAGCTTGATCCCGCCGAGTTGACGCGGCTCGCGGACCGGGCCCGGTCCGTGCTGGACCGCCTCGGGATGAGCTCGAGCAGCGGGCAGGCCGACGGGCAGCACGGGCAAGTGCAGTCGACCGAATTGCGTCCCCCTTCGCAGCAGTTCACCGGCCCGTACGAGATGGACGAAACCGAAGCGATACACTTGGCGCTGGACCATCGTCTCGACCTGCGCGTCGAGCAGTGGCGCGTCGAGGATGCGCAGCGACGCGTTGTCGTCGCCGCCGACGCGCTTCGTGCGGGGCTCGCGCTGACCGGCACGGCGGCCGCGGGCGAGCGGCGCGGCGTCGACTCGGCGGACCTTGCCGACGCCCGACTGCGCCCCGAGCACGGGCGCTATACGGCCGGGCTCGTGCTCGACCTGCCGTGGGAGCGCACGGCCGAAGGCGACGCGTACCGGCTCAGCTTCATGGACCTGGAGCGGCAGGCCCGGTCCGTCCAGGCGCTCGAGGACCAGGTCAAGCTCGACGTGCGCGACCGCCTGGGCGAGCTTCTGGAGGCCCGCGAGAGCTATGCGATCCAGGCGCAGTCGGTCGAGCTTGCCGAGCAGCGCGTCGCGTCGACGAAGCTGTTCCTCGAGGCGGGGGAAGCGCAGATCCGCGACGTCCTTGACGCGGAGGAGGATCTGCTGGAGGCTCAGGACGCCGTGACCTCGGCGGTGGTTGACTACCGCGTGTCCGAACTTCGCATGCAGCGTGACACCGGGCTGCTGCAGGTCGATGAAAAGGGACTCTGGCGTGAGCATGACGTCAACCGAACCCCTTGACCGCCCGCCGACGCGCGCTACCCGGTACGCCGGGCTGCGCCGGTGGTGGTGGCTGCCCGCGGGGCTACTGGCACTCGTCGTCGTGGGCGTCGCGATCGCCGCGGTCTCCGGCGGCAGTCCGGACATCGCGTCCGTGTCGAGCCCGGATTCGGACGCGGCCTGGTTCACCGTCGAGCGGGGGCCGCTCACGATCAGCGTCGTCACCGCGGGCAGCATTCAGAGCCTCGACGCGCTGGTCATCAAGAACGAGGTCGAAGGCCGCACCACGGTGCTGAAGCTCGTCGAGGAAGGTACGCAGGCCAAGGCGGGCGACGTGCTGATCGAGCTGGACAGCAGCCAGTTCGACGATGACCGCATCGAGCAGGAGATCAGGGTGCAGAACGCGCACGCCGCGCTCGTCCAGGCCACCCAGAAGCTCGCGGTCGTCCGGGAGGAGGCGAAGGTCGATATCGATGCGGCGACGGTCGATCTCGAGCTGGCGAGGCTCGACTTCGAGAAGTACACGGCCGACCAGGGCGAGTACCGGCAGGAGCTTCGCCGCGCCGAGACGAAGATCACCATCGCCGAGGCGCGGCTGGAGCGGGCCGAGGACAAGCTCGAGTGGTCGCGCAAGCTCGAGACCGAGGGATACATCACCGGTTCGCAGCTCAAGGCCGACGCCCTCGCTCACCAGGAGGCGCAGGTCGAAGTCGAGCTCGCACGCAACGACAAGCGCCTGCTGGAGCAGTTCACGCTCAAGCGCCAGACTGCGGCGCTGACCAGCGCGCTGCGGCAGAAGGAGTTCGCACTGACCAAGACGCGTCACCTGGCAAAGAGCAAGCAGGTCGACGCGGAGGTCGAGGAGCGGGCCAGGCTGCTCACCCACCAGCGCGAGAAGCAGCGGCTGGAGAAGCTCGTGACGCAGATCGCCAAGTGCACGATCAAGGCGCCCGTGGACGGCATGGTGGTCTACGCCTCGTCGACGCAGTCGTCGTTTCGCGACATGGACCTGCTGATCGAGGGCGCGGAGGTGCGCCAGCACCAGGAGCTCATCCGGCTGCCCACGGCGGGCAAGCTGCAGGCGGACGTGAAGATCCACGAGTCGATGCTGAACAGGGTGCGCGTGGGCCTGGCCGTGCGGATCGAGACCGACGTGATTTCCGGCGTCGTGTTCAACGGGCGCGTCTCGAAGATCGCAACGCTGCCGGACGCGCAGAACCGCTGGCTCAACCCGGACCTGAAGGTCTACAACTGCACGATCGAGCTCGACGCCGACACCGAGGGCCTGCGGCCGGGCAGCAGCTGTCGGGCCGAGATCGTGACCGAGCATCACGAGGAGGCGCTGTTCGTGCCGGTGCAGGCGGTCCGGCGCGTCGACGGCGTCCCCGTCGTTTACGTCCGGTCAGGCAGCGCGGCGCGCGCCCGGCAGATCGAGGTCGGACGGAACAACAGCGTGATGATCCATGTCACGAAAGGGCTCGAGGAAGCGGAACGCGTGCTGCTGAGCCCCCCGATGGGCGCGGGCGGCAAGTAGCGAGGAGCGAGTAGCGGGGAGCGAGGAGCAGGTTACGGGTAGTGATGAATCCATTATCGAGCTCGTCGACGTCGACCGTGAGTATGTCATGGGCGCCGAGACTTCGGTGCGCGCGCTGCGCGGGGTGACGCATCAGTTCGAGCGCGGCAGCTTCTGGTCGGTCATGGGCCCGAGCGGATCGGGCAAGAGCACGCTGCTGCATCTCATCGGCTGCCTCGATCGCCCGACCGGCGGCCGGTGCCTGATCGACGGGCACGATCTCGCGACGCTCGACGACGCCCGGCTGAGCGACCTGCGCCTGCGCCGCCTCGGATTCATCTTCCAGAGCTTCAATCTCATCCCGCAGCTGACCGTCGAGGAAAACATCCAGCTGCCGCTGTTCTACCTGGGCTGGGAAGCGCGACGCAGCCACGAGCGGGCGCGCGAGCTCGCGGCGATGGTCGATCTCGGCGATCGGCTCGGGCACCGACCGGCCGAGCTCAGCGGCGGCCAGCAGCAGCGCGCGGCGATCGCCCGCGCCCTGGCCAACGACCCGGCGGTCATCCTGGCCGACGAGCCGACCGGGAACCTCGACTCGGCGACCGGCCGGCAGATTCTCGAGCTCATCACGAAGCTCAACGCAGAGGGGCGGACCGTCATCATGGTCACGCACGACCCGACGGTGGCGGAGCGCAGTCCGGCCCGCCTCCACCTGCGTGACGGCCTGGTTGAACGGGTGGAAACGGCGAACTGATCGAGATGGTGATGACGAAGCGAAACTCCCCGGACGCTTGCCGAACCGGGCCGTGCTCGGCCCGGAGGGCGTTGCCGACACCGGGCCGGGGACGACCCGGCTCGGCAACGCAAGTCGAAAGTCCGATGACGCGGACGTTGCAGTTGGATTCCCGAGCGAATTCCGTGCCGAACAGGATTGGGGGCTTGCACGTTTTCCGCCGGGACCCTTTGTGTGGCGCTGTTCGGCTCGCGGAGCACCGGTTGCACCCAACGACGAACACACGGAGCGACCCATAGCATGCATCTAGCCCGGCACATCGCGCTCGGTGTCAAGAGCCTGCTGCGGCACAAGCTCCGGTCGCTGCTGACCGTGCTCGGCGTCGTCTTCGGCGTCGGCAGCGTCGTCGCGATGGTGTCGGTCGGCGAAGGCGCCAGCGCGGAGGCGATGCGCCAGATCGAGATGCTCGGGTCGAAGAACATCATCGTCAGCTCCGTCAAGCCTCAGGCGGACAAGAAGATCGCCGCGGCGACGCACCGTTCGTTCACGAGCGTGTACGGCCTGCTCTACGACGACGAGGAGCGAATCCGACAGGGCTGTCGCGCCGTCGTGCACACCGTCGGAGCGAAGATCATGACGCACCCGATGCGTCTCGGCGATCGCGCGGAGGACGTGCGGGTCGTGGGCACGACGCCGCGCTGGTTCGAGCTCATCGAGCGGCCGCTGCTCGCCGGGCGCGTGCTGACCCGGGACGATCTCGACCAGGCGGCGGCCGTGTGCGTGCTCGCCGAGCAACCCGCACGCTCCGTGCTCGCGGGCCGGCCCAGCATCGGACAGATCGTACGGATCGGGCAGGAGGCCTACCGCGTGGTGGGCATCGTCGCGACCGAGGACGTCGAAGGTGACGTCCAGACGCCCGACCGTCCCACGGACGCGTACATCCCGTTGACCGTCGCCCGCCAGCGCTACGGCGACGTCGTGGTGCAGCGGCGCAGCGGGTCGTTCGTGCGCGAGGAGGTCGAGCTTCACCAGCTCATCGCGCAGGTCGAGGACATCGAGCAGGTCGAGCCGACCGCCGCGGCGATCGAGTCGATGCTGCAGAAGTTCCATCGCAAGGTCGACTACGAAATCGTCGTGCCGCTCTCGCTGCTGCGCCAGGCGCGGCGGACGCAGTACCTGTTCAAGGTCGTGCTCGGCTCGATCGCCGGCATCAGCCTGCTGGTCGGCGGCATCGGCATCATGAACATCATGCTCGCGTCGGTGACCGAGCGGACCCGCGAGATCGGCATCCGCCGGGCGATCGGGGCCCGGCGAAGGCAGATCATCGGCCAGTTCCTGACCGAGACGGTGGTCCTTTCCACCTCGGGCGGCCTGATCGGCATTCTCCTGGGCCTGGCCATTCCGGCGCTGATCACCAGGCTGACCGACGTGCCGACGGTGATGACCACGTCGTCGGTGGTGCTTTCGCTGGGCATCAGCGTCGCGGTGGGCATCGTGTTCGGGCTGTATCCCGCGATCAGGGCGGCCCGGCTCGATCCGATCGTGGCACTCCGGTGGGAGTGATCATTCCGTTTGTTCCGTTTGTTGGTTATTTGTTATTTGTTATTTCGGAGCGCGGGGTGGAAGTTCGGCTGTGATTTGCCTCGTGCGGATTCGGAGGTAGATTTCCCGCACGTCGCCGGAAGGGGCCGGCGCGACAAGACGAACCAGACGAACTCGCAGGAGAACAGCGATGAAGACGCGCGTGCTGTTGCTGTGCGCGGTGGTTGCGACCGCCGGCCTGACCGTCACCGGCGCCCATGCGGCGGCCGACCAGCTCGTCCACATCCAGCCCAACCCTCGCCTGATCATCGATCCTCCGTTCGTGCCGCTGCCGCGGCCGATCACGCCGGGCGACCAGGTCGCGAAGCGGTGCGCGGAAGCCGTCACGAAGCGCGCCGACCGCGGCGTGGATCGCATGGGCCGCGTCACGCGACGCTGCATCGCCGCCATCGAGCGTATGATCGCGTCGGGCCGCGAGCGACCGGCCCATCGCACGGCACGTCGCTGTGCCCGCACGATCGATCGGATTGCCAACTCGACCAATCGCGCCATCAAGCGCATCTGCAAGAAGTGTGTCCGCCGGCTCGAGCGCATGAACGATGCGGCCCTCGCCGACCGCGTGATGAACGTATGCGAGGAGCAGACCGGACGCGTCAACGACGCACGTGATCGGGCGCTGACGGCCATTCGCGACGCGCTCGCCCCGGTCTCGATCGAATCGGCCGTCCGCTGACCGCGAGTCCCGACCGACCCCTCTGCGACGGGCCCCTTCGGGGGCCTGTTTTTTTGGTTTCTGGTTTAGTGACTGTGCTGTGAGCAGCAGTAGAGGTCCGGGCGGTGATTCGAGTCGGGGGATCAAGCGATTAGTTATTAAGCCAGCGGTTATTTGTTATTTCGGAGCGCCGGTTAACCAGCAGAGGATAGTGGATGCGAGTTCCATACGATGAAGGCCTAGCGAGCCACATC
>NYZC01000206.1 GCA_002686995.1 Phycisphaeraceae bacterium
CGGCCAAGCCGCAACGTTCAGGAACCACGGATGGACACGGATGGACACGGATGGACACGGATGGACACGGATGATCTCGGCCCGGAGGCCCGCGTCAGGCCTTAGCGGGATGCGATCGGCGCGTTGCGCGGGAAGGGACGTGCCGCGCTGCTATGGTCTTGTTCGCTTGCCCTGACGCCTGGCGACCGGAAACCTCATCTTGCCTGAACCGCTCAACGTCGTGGTGCTCACCGGCGGGCCGGATCGCGAGCGGTCGGTCAGCCTCATGTCCGCGGACGAGGTGTCGCGGGCCCTGCGCGACGCAGGTCACCAGGTGCGGTTGCTGGAGATCGGGCCGGACGACCTGCAGGGTCTCGACGAGCTTGAAGGCTGGTGCCACGTCACGTTCCCGGCGCTGCATGGCGCATGGGGCGAAGGCGGCGCGCTGCAGGAGATCCTCGCGCGGCGCGGCATCGCGTTCGTCGGCTCCGAGGCGCCCGCCGCGGCGCGTTGCATGGACAAGGATGGCGCCAAGCGCGTCTTCACGGAGCATGGCTTCGACACGCCGCCCCACGAGATGGTATCCGCAGGCGATACTGTCTCGCTTGCGCCGCCCGTCGTGGTCAAGCCTGCGTGCGAGGGCAGCAGCATCGACCTGGAGATCTGCCGCGACCGAGCGGCACTCGCCGCGGCGCGGACGCGGCTGCACGTCCGCCATCGCGAGCTGATGGTCGAGCGATTCGTGACCGGCCGGGAGCTGACGGTGGCCGTCGTCGCGGGCGCGGATCCTGTCGGGCAGGACGTCGAGGCCCTGCCCCCCATCCAGATCGTGCCCGCGACGGAGTACTACGACTACGAGGCGAAGTACGAGCGGGAAGACACCCAGTACCGGTTCGATCCCGATCTGCCCGATGCCCTGCTCGACGACCTGCGCAGAATCGCGCTCGGCGTGCACCAGACGCTCGGGTGCCGGCACCTGAGTCGGACGGACTTCATCGTCGATGACGCGCTGCGACCTTGGATCCTCGAGGTCAACTCGATCCCGGGCTTCACGAGCCACTCGCTCGTGCCGATGGCGGCGGCGCGGGCCGGGATCGACCTTCCCCGCCTGGTCGATCGCCTGGTGCGAAGAGCCGGTCCGATTTAGCCAATAACCATTGGCTTGACGACTAGTAGCTTGATCAACTGACTCAGGGCGTCGCGGCCTGCTCAGGGGACACGAACCGGACGGACTTCACCGCCGAGTTGACGACGAACACCTTCTGGTTGTTGCTGTCCGGGTCGATGGGAAAGAGGAAGAACCCGGTCGTGCGCGGGTTGTAGTCGGAGATGGAGCCGGTCAGCAGCTCGCCGTCGTTGAACTCGACCTCGACCGGGCGGCCCTGCAGGCGGTCGTCGGGCTCGAACTCCTTGCGCTCCTTGTATTCCGGCTCGCCTTCGAACGACTTGACGAAGAAGATGGCCTTCAGCGACGCCGGAACGATCTCGGTCGGCGCGCTGTCTCCTTCCGGGAACAGGTAGAACGACGCGCCGGTCGTCTGGAAGTTGTTCGTGGTGCCCTTGACGGTGGTGCCGTCGGCGAATCGAGCGACGATCTTGGCGTGCAGCATGACGAGGTCCCCTGATGCTCGTGTCTCGGCGTCACGACACGTCGCCGGGACGAGGCGCGCCACCATCGTGTTGATCGGCAATCCGGCGGCGGGACTGTGCTGCGATGCGGTGGGGTCGGGGCACATGCCCCACCCGATGCAGGTCGTATCGTCTGTCGCGACTGGAAGCCCACGGGGCGGGGCCGCGACCCCTGCGATTGGCGCAGTTCGAGGTGCCAAGCCGATGTTACCGGAACGGGTTCGGGGCCCGCGTGGGACGTCGGCATGGGCTGGTTCATCAAGGCACCAACAGGCGGAGCGGACCGGCGACGCGGTCGGGCGGCTCCGGACGACGACGGTGAAGCGTCCAAGGGGCGTCTGCGGATCCTGATCGTGGCGGGGACGGTGCTGGCGATCGTGGTCGGGTGCCATTTCCTCGAGCGGTTTCTGTGGCGACACGCCCACGAGCGACACGGTCCGGTGATGGAGGTGCGCCTCGACCGCGAGCGCACCGATCTCGACCGGTACGCGGCACAGCAGATAAGAAGAACGGTCGTGCACCGAATATCGGACGTCGAAGCGTCCGCGGACCTGCTGCCGTCAATCCTCGCCGCGCTGCAGGACCACCCCTGGGTCGAGCGCGTCGACAGCGTGCGGCGCACGCGCCACGGCATCGTGATCGACGCCGAGTACCGAAGGCCCGTCGCGGTGGTGGCCCATCGTGACGGATACAGCCGCGTCGACCGGGTCGGCGTGCTGCTGCCGGGACTGTTCGTCGCGTCGCAGATCCCGGACCTCGGGCTGCCGGTGATCTCAGGCGTGGCCGCGCCGCACGAAGGCGACGGCAGGCCGTGGCCGGGGCGCGACCTCGAAGGCGGGCTGCGGGTCGTCGACGTGATTCGGGATCAGCCGTTCGCCGACCAGGTGCTGGAGATCGACGTCAGCGCCACCGACGATCGGGATCGGCCGCGACTTGCGCTCTATACTCGCGAGGGGATGATCCGCTGGGGCCTGCCGCCGGGTGAAGGGCGGCCCATCGAGCCGGACACCGACACGAAGCTTCGCCGGCTGGCCCAGGTTCAGCGCAAATGGGACTCGATCGATGCCGGCGGAAAAATCGTGGACATCTACGGACCCGCCATCTTCGTCCGTCCCTGGCCCGATGACGGCCCCGGCGTCCAAACCGGGTACGACGACTGAGCCGGCGGGTCGACCGCCCCGCCGCCGCGGCGCAAACCGGCATCGAACGCAGGAAGTCGTCCTCGCCTGGTGCGTCTGGCTGATCGGAAGCTGGCTCTGCAGCATCGCACTGGCGACCTCGAAGATCGCCTCGCGGATGATGATGCCCTATGCGGTGCTGCTGGGGCTCGTCGTGCTCTGGCCCATGCTGCGGCTCAGTCAGCTTCGCCCGGAGGAACAGCGCCAGTCGTCGCGCGGGCCCGCCTGGGTGCTCGGCGAGTGGCTGTGCCTCAGCCTCGTGGTCCAGGCCGTCGTCTGGCCGCTCATGCTCAACGCCGGATGGGGGGTCGTCCAGGTGTTGTGGCTCGACCTGCTCTTCGTGACCTGGGGCCTCGTTGCCGCCCTGGTCATCGCCGTGGGCGAGCGCGTCGCCACGGCGCGGGCGCGGATCCTGGCGATGGTGGTGTGCGTCCTGCTGGTCTTCGGTGAGCCGGCCGCGCTCTGGCTGCTCAATGCGATGGCCGGCGGCGGCTCGGTCACCTGGCCCATGTCGCTCAGCCCCGTGCCGGTCATCTGGCGGATCACCCACGAGTTCGGCGCCGGGGGCTTCCTCGTAGCGGCCCACGTCTTCACGTTCCTCATCGTCGCGGTGGTCGGCCTTGCGATCACGATGCTCGACCACGGGCGGCCCGCGGAGCGCCGCGGCTGACACGAACCCGGGACGTCGGACGGGGGTAGATACGTGGAGCACGCCGACGTCTGCGGACCGTGTCGCGGCTTGCCCGAAACGGGCCGAAACGGGCGAATAAAGGCGATGGACGCTATGATCGCTTGAGCGTCGAGTGCGGGCATCGCCCGCGCTTCTAGCCGATAGACAGGGCGTGTGGCGGCCGTTTCAGGGTCGCCCAGAGAGATTGACTCATGGATTTCATCACCGCGGAAGAACGACAGCAGCTGGGGGAGAAGCTCGAATCCCTCAAGGGCAACCGGCCCGTACTTTCGAAGCGCATCGCGGAGGCGCGGGCGCTGGGCGATCTCAAGGAGAACGCCGACTACCACGCGGCCCGCGAGGAGCAGGGGCTCGAGGAGGCCGAGATTCGACGTCTCGAGCAGCGTCTGAAGGACGCGCAGGTCGCGGACGAATCGGACATTCCCGACGACATGGTGTTCATCGGGACGATCGTCCGCCTGCGCGACATGGACGACGAGAGCGTGGACCTCTACAAGCTGGTCGGCGAGGCGAGCGGCTCGTTCGACGCCGACGAGATCGAAGTGACGGCCGGAAGCCCGATGGGCGAGGCCCTGATGAAGACGCGGGTCGGCGACGTCGTGAAGGTCGATCTGCCCCGCGGCACGAAACGATTCGAGGTCATGGAGATCTGCTGATGAGCATGCATGCGCCCCGTCGGTCTGTCGGAACCGGGCTCACGCACCGGACGGGCGTGATCGTCGCGCTTCTCGCCGTCTTCGTCGCCGCCGCCGCGGCCCGCGGGCAGAACGCGCTCGGTGACGGCCGCGCACTGGACCGCAACCTCCAGGTCGGCAGCGGCGGCATCAACGCGGCCGCTCCGGTCGTGGACTACGCCGCTCGGAACAACATCGTCACCGGCAACGTCATCGGCCTGAGCTACTTCCGTGACGACATCGGCTATGCCGCGCCCAACGAGTTCCGGGACGTGACCAGCAGCGTCGACCTGTTCCGGTTCCGCGCGATCAGCGAGCCGCCGCGCCGACCCGTGAACACCGGCCGCCATTTCTGGGCGGCCAGCGAGTACAACAGCTACTACACGCCGTTCGCGACCCCGCGCATCCCGGTGACGACCCGGCGCGGCGCGATCGATCCGCTGGCGCAACCGTCCTTCGGCGGTCTCTACGGCTTCTACGACCACACGCGCAGCAACTACGGCTCGCCTTCCTCGGCCGCGACCACGGTCTATCGCACGTTCGACGAGAGCGGGCGGATCATGGAGTCGACCGCCGCGCCGCTCATGGGCATTCAGCACCGCGCGCTCGACGTGCGACGGTCGCTCGGGCTCTACGACGTGCTCGGCGAGGACGATGAGGCGCCGGCCGCGGCCGAGGAGCCGGGCGCGGAAGAGTCCGAGGACGGGGAATCGAAGGACGGCGCGATTGACAATCGCGTCGATTCGAACCAGCTCATCGGCCGACCGTCGATCGCCCTGGGCACCCACCTCGACGAGCAGCTTTACCGGCTCTCCGATCCGGGGGCCTCGGCCCGCGACGAGATGGGGCGCATCCAGGAGACGATATTCCGCGCGCTCGACGTGCGTGACGACCTCACCGCCGAGGACGATGTCTACCTCAACCTGCTCGGCCTGATCAAGGGTCAGTCGCCGACGGCGACGGGACGCGAAGAACCCGGACAGGGCGAGGATGCCGGGACGGAGCCGGCGGCCGGAGGCGATCCGCCGGCGATTCCTGATCCCGCCGCGGTGCCCGATCCGCTGACCGCGATCCCGGACGTGCTCAAGCTGGAGCCGCCTACCGCGGAGCAGATGGCCCGTGCCCGCGACCTGCGGCGCGAGGCGATGCGCCGCCGCATCACCTTCGATCCGCAGACCGACGGCGTGGTCGAGCCCGCGCAGCTCGAGTCGGCGATCGACCCCGCCGCCCGCGCGGGCATCACCGATCCGATCGACCCGATCCGCGACAACCAGGACCTGACCACGATCCTCGCGCAGGACGAGCCGAAGCGGCCCGCGTTCGAAGAGGACGTCGAGGCGATGCTCGACGGCGTGCTCGAGTCACTCGACTACCAGCTTCCGGACGTCAAGACGCTCGCGGGCAAGCGGGCCAGCCGGATCAACAAGCTGCTCTCCGAGGCCGAGGCCGATATCCGCGAGGGGCGATACTTCGACGCCGAGGAGAACTACCGGCTCATCCTCATCGGCGAGCCGCGCCACCCGATGGCGCGCGTCGGCATGATCCACGCGCAGCTCGGCGCCGGGATGATCAACTCCGCGAGCATGTCGCTGCGCAGCCTGTTCGAGAATCACCCCGAGATGATCGCCGCGCGGTATGACGCGCAGCTCCTGCCCCGGCAGCAGCGGCTGGAATGGGTCCGCGACCGCATCATGAAGATGCTCGAGCTGACCGACCGTTCCGATCCGGCGCTGCTGCTGGCCTACCTGGGCTACCAGGTCCGCCAGTCCGACCTCGTCACCTACGGGCTCGACCAGGCCCAGACGCGCAATCCGCTGGATCCGCTGATCGTGCTGCTCCGGAGGATCTGGATCGACAAGGCCGAGCAGGACGGCGAGGCGCCCGGAAAATCCCAGTGACCGGCTCCACCTATCAGGGGACGGACGACCAGGCCCGAACCGGCGGGGGGGACGGGTCCGATGACGCCGCGCCGCCATCCGACGCGGCCGACGGGATCCCGGTTGAAGGCCTGGCGGAAGGCGGCGAGGGGGCCGCGGAGGCGGCGACCGATCCCCGGCAGCTCATCGACGAGCTGCGCACCCTCTTCGAGCTGAGCCAGCTTCTCGCCGCGCACCGGGACCTGCAGCACGTGCTCGACGGCGCTGCGCGCAGCGCCGCCGTCGTCATGCAGGTCAAGGCCGCGAGCATCCGGCTGCTCGACGCCGAGGGCGACCACCTCGTGCCCAAGGCAGTGTTCAACCTCTCCGATGCGTACCTGAACAAGGGCCCGGTCCCCGTCGAGCGGAGCGTGCTGTATCGGCGCACGCTGGCCGGCGAGATCGTCTACGTCGAGGACATGGCCTCGGATCCGCGCGTGCTCTACCCGGACGAC
>NYZC01000207.1 GCA_002686995.1 Phycisphaeraceae bacterium
CTTCGGCTCGGGCCCGGTCGTCATCGGAAGCTTTGCCGGTGGCACCGACGGCTCGACACCGCTGGTGATCACCTTCAACGCGAGCGCGACACCCGCCGCCGCCCAGGCCCTCGCCCGCAACATCACGTACGAGAACGTCGCCACCGACCCGGACACCGACGCCCGAACCGTTCGCTTCGTCGTGGATGACGGCGACGGCGGCACGAGCACGGCGGTAACCGAAACCATCAACGTATCCGGCGACCACATCCTCGAGGTCACGACCACGTCCGACGCGTCGGACGGCACCACGACATCCATCGACGCCCTGCTCGGCGATCGCGGGCCCGACGGACAGATTTCGCTGCGCGAAGCGATCGAGGCCACCAACGCGACCGCCAACGGCGGCTCTCCCGACGAGATTCACTTCGAGATCCCGGGAGGCTCGCACACGATATCCATCGGCGCGGTCGGCCTGGATTCGATCGCCCAGCCCGTCATCATCGACGGCACGACGGACATGGACTACGGCGGCACGCCGATCATCGAGCTGGACGGAAGCGCGCAGATCGGCGGCAACGGCCTGACGATCACCGGCGGAGGTTCGACCATTCGCGGCCTGGTCATCAACCGTTTCGACGGCGACGGCATCCTGATCACCACGAACGGCGGGAACTTCATCGAAGGCAACTACATCGGCACCAACGTCGCCGGCACGGCGCCCGAGGCGAACGGAGACGAGGGGATCGAGGTCCAGTCGGGAAGCAACACGATCGGCGGCACCGGAGTCAGCGCGGGCAATCTCGTTTCAGGCAACGCCGACGACGGCATCCTGATCACGGGGGCCGGGGCCACCGGCAACGACGTCCAAGGCAATTACGTCGGCACCAACGCGGCCGGGACCGGCCCGGTGCCGAACGGCGCCAACGGCATCGCGATCAAGGGCGGCGCCACCGGCAACACCATCGGCGGCACGGATGCGAACGCGGAGAACCTCATCTCCGGCAACACGACCAACGGCATCGCGATCCGAAACGCCGGAACGTCAGGCAACTTCGTCGAGGGCAACCTGATCGGAACCAATCTCGCCGGCACGGGTGCCGTGGCGAATGGCGCCGCAGGCATCCAGATCTCCGACAGCGCCTCCGGCAACACGATCGGCGGCACGACGTCCGATCACCGCAACCTCGTATCAGGCAACACGACCGACGGCGTCGAACTGCTTTCCACCGCAGGCGTGAACACGATCCTCGGCAACGACATCGGCACGAACCTCGCCGGCAGCGGCCCCATCGCCAACGCGATCGGAATCGACATCCAGAACAATGGCAACACGATCGGCGGCACCGCGGCCGGCGTCGAGAACGTCATCGCCGGCAACACCAACGACGGCATCGTCATCAGCGGCGACAACAACGTGGTTCTGGGCAACACCATCGGCGTCCTTGGCGGCGTGCTGTTCAATGGCGCCAACGGCGTCCTGCTCACCGGCGGCGCGACGGGCAACGAGATCGGCGGAGATGGCGACGACGACGGCAACGTCATTCGTCACAACGGAGCAGACGGCGTCCAGGTCGACGCCACCGCCGGAAGCGGCAATGCCATCCTTCGCAACTTGATCTATGACCACGGCGAACTCGCTATCGATCTCGGTTCTGACGATTCGACCCATACATCCTTCGAAACGGCAACTGATGAATGGGAAGTCAAATCGGACACGAATGTTGGACAGACATTCAGTTACACCAGCGGCAACGGGGCCTACACCGTCAATCGGATCACCCTTCAGCTCAGAGAAGACTCGGCACCCAACCAGACAATTACCGTGTCGCTGCGTACTGCCTGGAACGGTACCGTCCTTGCAAGTGCCGACACCTTGGCCAGCAGTCTGACGAACACCATGCAGTGGATCGATTTCGACTTCGGTGGTGTCAGTCTGACGGACGGGACGAGCTACACGATCAGGGTCACCAGTGACACGACCGACGGCAAGATATTCATTGCTACGAACACGAGCGGAGGATACCCGGATGGGACCCAGCTCGACGTAACCGGTCTACCGCTTGCCAATGAAGATGTGGTGTTCCGGGTTTCGAACACCAACGGCGTCACCGCCAACGACGCCGGCGACGGCGACGGCGGCCCCAACCTCCTGCAGAACTATCCCGTTCTGACTCTGGCCGCGACGAACCTGGTCGATACCGTCTGGGTCGAGGGCACGCTCGACACCGATCTCGCGAACCAAGACTACCGGATCGAGCTTTACACGCCAGGCGGTACGCAGGACGCGTCAAGCCACGGCGAAGGTTTCGACTATCTCGGCGCCTTCACCGTGACGACCGACGGGAGCGGCGATGCGACGTTCAGCACGTCGATCTCCGCGGCCCTGGCCGCCAATCGAACCGTCACGGCGACCGCCACGGCGGACCTTGGTGGCGGAAGCTACGGCGGCACCTCCGAGCTGAGCCTGAACGTCCTCGGAAACGTCGTGCCGTTTCTCACGATGCCGGGCGGCGCCGTCGCGTTCACCGAGGGTGACGGCCCGACCATCATCGATGCCGGCGCCACCGTGATCGAGGTCGATTCCACGGATTACGACACCGGCAACCTCACGGTCGACTTCACCGCCAACGGCACCGCGAACGATCGCCTCGCCATCAACGACCAGGGCGCCGGCTCGGGCAACATCTCGCTTTCGGGCACCGACGTCACCTACGACTTCGGCTCGGGCCCCGTCGTTATCGGAAGCTTCGCGGGCGGAACCGACGGCTCGACGCCGCTCGTGATCACCTTCAATGCGAGTTCGGATCCGGTCTCGGCGCAGGCGCTCGTGCGCAACATCACCTACGACAACGTGGCCACCGATCCGGACACCGCTGCGCGCACCGCTCGATTTGTCGTGGATGACGGCGACGGCGGCACGAGCACGGCGGTGTCCGAAACGATCAACGTCTCCGGAGATCACATCCTCGAGGTCACGACGATCGCCGACGCCGTCGACGGCACCACGACCTCCATTGACGCGCTGCTGGGCGACCGGGGGCCCGACGGCCAGATCTCGCTGCGCGAAGCGATCGAGGCGACGAACACGACCGCCAACGGCGGCTCTCCCGACGAAATCCACTTCGACATCGCCGGCGCCGGTCCGCACGTCATTACCCTGAACGCCGTCGAGGGCGCGCTGCCCGCGATCTCCGATGCCGTGGTCATCGACGCCTCGACCGAGCCTGACTACACCACCGACAACCCTGTCGTCCGCGTCGACGGAGACAACCTCGGCGGCGGCGAGCACGGGTTCGATTTCGACGGGACCAGCGACGGAAGCGTCCTGCGCGGGCTGATGATCACGCGTTTTCCCGGCGACGGCGTCCTGGTGCAATCCGGCGCCAACGGCATCACGATCGCCGGCAACTGGATCGGCACCGAGGGCGGCACCTCCTGGTTGATGGGCAACGCCGACGACGGCCTGGACATCCGCGGTTCGACCGTCACGATCGGCGGCACCGGCGCCGGCGATCGCAACTTGATCACGCACAGCAATGACGAAGGGATCACGATCGTCGGCAGCGGCGCGACGAACCACGTCATCCAGGGCAACTGGATCGGCCTTCTGACCGACGGCACGGCCGGAGCGGGCAACAGCGACGTCGGGCTCGCGATCATCTCGGGCAGCGACAACACGATCGGCGGCACGGCGGCGACGGCAGGCAACGTGATCTCGAACAACTTCGAGGGCATCGAGATCAACACGAACAACAACGTCGTCGAGGGCAACTACATCGGCACCGACCCGACCGGTCTGCTCGATCGTGGGAACCGCTCGGACGATGGCGTGGAAATACAGGGAGGAGCCGACGACAACCGGATCGGCGGCACCGGCGCCGACGAGGGAAACATCATCGCGTTCAACGCGGGCGACGGCGTATACATTGCCAGCGGCACCGGCAACCTCGTTCAGGGCAACGAGATCCATTCGAACACGCAGCTCGGCATCGACCTGGGCACCAACGGCGTGACCGGCAATGACGGCGGCGACGGCGACCCGGGTGCGAACGATCTGCTCAACTTTCCCGTGATCTACAGCGCCACGATCTCGGGCGGCAACGTCACGATCACCGGCGAAGCCCGCCCCAACGCGGTGGTCGAGTTCTTCGAGGCCGATACCGAAGCCACGGATTACGGCGAGGGGCGCACCTTCATCGGGCGCAACACCGTCAGCGGATCGACGCCCGGAACCGATGACGCTACGGCTCGGCAATTCTCGTTCGTCTTCCCGGTCGGATCACTGATCGCTACCGACGAGGTCACCGCGACGGCCACCGATGCCGCCAACAACACGTCGGAGTTCTCGTTGAACGAAGTGGTCGTGGACGCCAGCATCAATCCATCGATCTCCCTGCCCGGCGGCGCCTTGAGCTACACCGAAGCCGACCCGGAGACGGTCATCGACGCCGGCGCGCTCGTGTCCGACCCGGACTCCGCCGACTTCGATACCGGCAACCTGACCGTCGACTTCACGACGAACGGCACGGCCAACGACCGCCTGGATATCAACGACCAGGGCGCGGGATCGGGCAATATTTCGCTATCCGGCACCGACGTGACCTACGACTTCGGATCCGGTCCGGTGATCATCGGCTCCTTCGCCGGCGGCACCGACGGCTCCACGCCGCTGGTCATCACGTTCAACACCAGCGCGACGCCCGCCGCGGCTCAGGCGCTCGCCCGCAATATCACCTACCGCAACGTCGCCGTCGATCCGGACACCGACGCCCGGACCGTCCGTTTCGTCGTGGACGACGGCGACGGCGGCACGAGCGCGGCCGCGACCGAGACGATCAACGTCGCAGGCGACGGCGTGCTCGTCGTCACGACCACGGCGGACACGCTCGATGGTGACACGACGAACGTCACGGCCCTGCTTGGAGATCGCGGCCCGGACGGCGAGATCTCGTTGCGAGAAGCCATTCTTGCCACGAACGACACCCCCGGCACCTTCACCCTCAGCCTTTCATCCGTGACGTATGAGCTGACCCTCGCGGGCGGCGACGACTTCTCCGGTGATTTCGACATCAAGGATGACCTGATCATCCTTGGCGTCGACGCCGCATCGACGATCGTCGACGGCAACGATGTCGATCGCGTGTTTCACGTTCAGGGCGCGACCGTTACGTTCCGCGATCTGACCATCCGGGACGGAAGCTCAGGAGGAAATCGCGGAGGCGGCGTGCACATCAGTGCCGGCGGCAACGTCACGGTCGATCAATCCGTCGTCACGTCGAACGACACCACGGACGTCGGCGGCGGCATCAACAACGACGGCACGGTTGTCATCACGGACAGCACGATCAGCACCAACACGGCAGGCGGCAACGGCGGTGGCATCTACAACACCGGCACGGCAACGCTCACCCGCGTCACCATCAGCGGCAATGACGCACCCGTGGATGACGGCGGCGGCATCTACACCGACGGCGTCACCTTTCTCGCAACGAACGTGACGATAAGCGGCAATACGGCAGATCGAGGAGCTGGGTTCTACGAGCACAGCGCCAACCCGTCCACGCTGCAGAACGTCACCATCACGAACAACACGGCGACAAGCCGGGCCGGCGGAATCGAGGTCAGCGGCGGCTCGCTGCTCACGGTCCGCAACACGATCGTTGCCGGCAACGTCGCTGCGACCGAAGCGGATCTCAAGGGAACGATTGCCAGCTCGGGTAACAATCTCGTCGGCGACACCAACGGCGGCGCCGGCTTTGCAGGCAGCGACATTCTCGACGTGTCTCCACTCCTCGACGCGCTCGCCGACAATGGCGGGACCACCGAGACGCACGCCCTGCTCGCCGGAAGCCGCGGCATCAACGAAGGCAGCAACACCGGCGCGCCGGCGACGGACCAGCGCGGTGTCGCGCGCCCCGACGTGACCGCCGACATCGGCGCCTACGAGGAAAACTACCTGCCCGTCGCCACCGAGGATCCGGGCGACTACGCGATCGACCTGCAGGCCCTCACCCCGATCGGGTACTGGCGCTTCGGCGAGACCGCCGGCGCCGCATCCGACCTGGGCTCCACGGCGAACGACGGCACCTACAGCGGCGGGACTCTGGGACAGCCGGGCGCCCTCAACGGCGACAGCGACACGGCCGTCCGATTCGATGGCCTGACCGACCACGTCCTGATCACTCACTCGAACGACTACCTGCTCGACGACGGCACGGTGCAGTTGTGGTTCAACGCGGACACGCCGGCCGGAGGCGACCTGCAGCACCTCTGGTCCAAGGATTCCCAGGGATACGACACCGGGGGTCACCTGAGCCTCTATCTGACCGCCGCCGGCAACCTCGAGGTTCGGCTCCAGAGTGCATCCGCCGACTACAACGTGACCTCGCCGAGTGCGGTCAGCGGCGGCGTCTGGCATCACGCGGCCGTCACCTTCGGCGCGCAGGGACTGGCCCTCTACCTCGACGGTGCCCGGGTCGACATCGACAACTACACGGGCGGCTTCGGCACGACCTCCGGAGGCGCCGGCAACTTCGAGCCGATCGCGATCGGCGGCGGCACCCAGAACAGCGGCAACCTGGTGGCGACGCCGGTCAACCAGCTCTTCGCCGGCCTGATCGACGAAGTCGCCATCCTGAACATCCAGCTCGGCGCCGACTTGATCCAGGATCTCTACGCGGCAGGTCTGCAGCATTACAGCACCGCCGTCAACACGACGCTCAACGTGATCGCTACCGAGGGTGTGCTGTCGAACGACTTCGACGACAACGAGCAGTCTCTGACGGCCATCGAGGTCACGCCACCGTCGAACGCCGCCTCTTTCACGCTCAACCCGGACGGTTCGTTCGACTACACGCCTGCCGTCGCGTTCACCGGGACCGACACCTTCACGTACAAGGTCAATGACGGCATCACCGATGGCAACACCGTCACCGTCTCCATCAGCGTCACCGATGCGGATCCGGTCGTGACGCTGCCCGGGGCCGCGGTGTCGTACACCGAAGGCGACGTCGCCTCGATCATCGACGCGACCGCCACCGTCACCGACACCGACTCCGCCGACTTCGATACCGGGAACCTGACCGTCGACTTCACGGCAAACGGCACCGCCAACGATCGGCTCGCGATCAACGACCAGGGCGCGGGTTCCGGCAATGTTTCTTTATCCGGCACCGACGTCACGTACGACTTCGGCGCCGGTCCGATCGTCATCGGCTCGTTCGCGGGCGGCACCGATGGCTCCACGCCGCTCGTGATCACGTTCAACGCCAGTGCGACCCCCGCCTCCGCCCAGGCGCTCGCCCGCAACATCACGTTCGACAACGTGTCGCAGGATCCCTCCGAGACGGCTCGCACTGTCCGGTTCATCGTTACGGACGGCGACGGCGGTACAAGCACGGCCGTCACCGAAACGATCAACGTCGCCAGGGCCAACGACGCGCCCGTCCTCGCCGATGTGGTCGTGGCACTCAACGACATCACGGAGGACGACGGCGCTCCGTCCGGCGCCGTTGGCACGCTCGTCTCCGACCTCGCCGACTTCACCGGCGGCGGTGGTCAGAACAACGTCACCGACGTCGACAGCGGCGCTGTCACCGGCATCGCGATCACCGGCGCCGACACCGCCAACGGCACCTGGCA
>NYZC01000208.1 GCA_002686995.1 Phycisphaeraceae bacterium
CTCCTCGTCGATCCGCACCATCTCGGACGGATGGTTGATCCGGCCCCAGCTCATGTCGGTGATGTGCAGCAGGCCGTCGATGCCGCCGAGGTCGACGAACGCGCCGAAGTCGGCGATGTTCTTGACCTTGCCCTTGACCGTGTCGCCCTGCCGCAGCGTTTCGAGCAGCTTCTTGCGGGCCTCGGCCCGCTCATCCTCGATGAGGCGCCGACGGCTGATGACGATGTTGCGCCGGTCCGTGTCGATCTTGACGATCTGGGCCCGGATGTCCTTGCCGATGAACACGCCGATGTCGGGCGGCCGGCGGATGTCGACCTGCGACGCGGGCAGGAACACCGGCACGCCGATGTCGACGAGCAGCCCGCCCTTGATCTTGCGCATCACCTTGCCGGTGACGATGTCCTCCTCGTTGTTCTGGGAGATGATCCGCTCCCAGTTGCGGATCCGGTCGGCGCGGCGCTTGGAAATCTGCACCATGCCGTGCTCGGTCTCGATGTCCTCCAGCAGCACCTCGACGACGTCGCCGATCTCGATCTGCGACGCATCGTCGAATTCGTGCTTGTTGAGCAGCCCCTCGCTCTTCAGGCCGACCTCGACGAGGTAGGCGTCGCCCGCGAGGCCGACGATCTTGCCCTTGAGAATTGCGCCGACCTTAAGTTCGCCGATCTGGTCGGCCACGAGGCCGTCCATGTCGCCTTCCGCGACGGTCTGGCCGAGGGCCTCAGCCACCATGCGCTCGGCTTCGCTGTCGTCGACTTGAAGCTGCTCGATCAGGTTGCGATCTACCATGTTGATTCGTGTCTCGTCCTACCCGCCGAAAGCGGGTCGCGGCCGTCCAGACCGCCTGGTGAATGCCGCTCGGCGATCGGGGCACCGTGCCTCGATCCGGCCGTCGCGGCCAAACCGTCCATTGTACCGCAAAATCGGTTCGGGGTTCGGGGTTCCCCTCGCCCGCTCCCTCGACCTCGTCCTCGTTCTCGTTCTCGTTCTCGTTCTCGTTCTCGTCCTCGTCCTCGTCCTCGACACCCAGCGACCCCGGGCCTTATTCCACTGGGGGCTCGCTGCGCTCGACCCCAGGCACCCCTCTTCCCCGCTCTAGCCCGGGACGCGGCATCCGCCTCCCGAAACACGCTCGCGCACATGTTGCACCGCGTTTTCGAACATGCGAAGGCCATCGGGGGTCGCGATTCGCTGCCGATCATCCATCCTCGGCCAGGCCGGATGCTGCGTCACCGTCACGAAGCGTTCCGGGTGCGGCATGAGCCCCAGGACCACGCCGGTCGGATCGCAAATACCGGCAATATCATCGGCCGACCCGTTCGGATTGCCGTGAAATCCGCCACGGATCCCGTCCGCCGCAGCCGCGCGGGCGTAACGCAGCGCCACCTGCCCCTGCTCGCGCAGGCGTGCGAGCACCTTTTCGTCCGCCACGAACCGTCCCTCGCCGTGCGCGATCGGCAGCTCGACCCGGTCCAGGCCGCGGGTCCAGACGCAGCGCGTCGCCGGCGCCACGTCGAGCCCCACCCAGCGGTCGATGAACCGGCCGCTCCGGTTGTCCGCGAGCGTCGCGGTCTGCGTCGGCGCCGTCACCGGATCGGGTAGCAGCCCCAGCTTCACCAGCACCTGGAAACCGTTGCAGATGCCGATGATCGGCACCCCGCGGTCCGCCGCCGCGCGCAGCGGATCGAGCAGGTGGTGGCGCAGCCGGTTCGCGAAGATGCGCCCCGCCGCGATGTCGTCGCCGTAGCTGAATCCGCCCGGCACGCCGATCATCTCGAATTCATCGACGAGATCAGGCCGTTCGATGAGACGGTTGACGTGCACCATCGCGCAGCGGGCCCCGGCCGTCTCGAAGGCGTGGGCCAGTTCGCGGTCGCAGTTTGTCCCCGCGGCGCGGATGATCAGGGTTCGGGGCGGTTTGCCGTCAAGGTCGGTCATGAGCGTCAGATCACCTCCCGGGCCTTCGCGAACGAACCCAGGACCGTCAGGTTCAGGCAGTGCGACCTGGCCTGTTCGATCGCCCGGACCACCGAATCGTCGGTCTCGTGCCCCTCGAACTCCACGAAGAAGTAGTACTCCCAGTTCGCCACGCGGCTCGGGCGCTTGTCGATGTGCGTGAGGTTCAGCGCACCGTCCCGGAACACGTCGAGCACCCGGCTCAGGGCCCCGACCTCGTGGGCGGTGGTGAACATGATCGCCGTCTTGTCGTCTCCCGTCGGTCGCGCTCCCTCCCGGGCGATGACGAAGAAGCGCGTGACGTTGTTCGAGTCGTCCTCGATGCACCGGCCCCGGACCTCGAGCCCGTGGATCTCCGCCGCGAGCTCGGAGCCCACGGCGGCCGTGTCCGTCTCGCCGGCGGCCATCTCCGCCGCCCTCGACGTCGAGGCGGCCGCCACCAGCTCGGCGTTCGGCACGTTCGCGGCAAGCCAGGCGCGGCACTGGCTCAGGGCCTCGGGCTTCGAGTAGATCCGCCGGATCCGGTCGATCGGCGCGCGGGCCAGGAGATTGTGGTGGACCCCGATCAGCACCTCCGCGCAGACGTGGACCGACATCTCGACGAACGCGTCAAGCGTCTCGCCGATGCCGCCCTGCGACGAGTTCTCGATCGGCACGAGCCCCATGTCCGCCTCTTTGCTGACGACGACCTGGAAGACGGCCCGGATCGACTCCAGGTCCTCGTACGCCACGCAGGCGCCGAACTTCCGCCGCGCGGCCATGTGGCTGAAGGTGCCGGGCGGCCCCAGGTACGCCACGCGCAGCGGCCGCTCGAGGGCGAAGCTGCCGCTCATCAGCTCGCGCCAGATGGCCTCGATGCAGGTGTCGGGAAGCGGCCCGCCGTTCCGCGCCCGGATCGCGTCGAGCACCTGCTTCTCGCGGTCCGGCGCGTAGATGGGGAAGTCCTGATCGCGCTTGAGGTCGCCGATCTCGACGACGACCTCGGCCCGGCGGTTGAGCAGGTCGATCAGCTGGCCGTCGAGCTCGTCGATCCTCCCGCGCAGTGCTTCCAGCCTGGATTCAGATGCATCCTTGGACATGGATCCGGCATTGTAACGGCAGAGAGGGCGGTACGCTTCGGTAGGGGGAGGGGGGGAGATTGATTATTAATTATTGATTATCAATTGCTTGTTATTTCGGAGGCGCTGTCCCGTGAAGCAGCCGGTCCGAAATAACAGGTAATTGATAATCGATAATCAATAACCAATCTGCCCGGCCTGCACGTCTGATAATCCTTTCCCACCCCGCCGATCAATCAACGAAACAGAAGGCACGTGCCGATGATTGACCAGACCCTTCGGAGCAAGTCATGCAGCCGATCCTGGCCCAGGTCGATCCCACGCCCGCCGAGTCCCTGCCCGCACCGACGCTCGAGGCGCCGCTCGAGCCTGCGGCCGCGACCGCGACCGAAACGGTCTCGGAGGGCTCGGCGACCATCTTCGACATCGTCACCACGATCTTCGCGAAGGGCGACGCGCTCGCCCAGCCCGGCCGGATGGTCGAGGCGCTGCAGAACATGTCGATCGTGTCCGCCACCGTGTTCCTGATCGTCGGCCTGCTCTGCCTGTTCAACGGCTATCGCTACTACCGCATCGCGACGGTCCTGCTCGCGCTGGCGATCGGCGCCTTCGTCGGCTACGCCCTCGGCGAGCGGATCGGCGCCCAGTGGATCGTCGCGGGCTGCTTCGGCGTGCTCCTGGCCACGATCTGCTTCCCGCTGATGAAGTACGCGGTCGCCCTGATGGGCGGGCTGACCGGGGCGTACATCGGGGCGAACGGCTGGTCGTGCATCGCGCAGCTGGTCAGCAGTCGGACCGACGGTCTGAACATCGCTGATCATTACTGGATCGGCGCGATCGTGGGGCTGACGCTGTTCGGCATGCTCGCGTTCGTCCTTTTCAAGCTGTCGATCATCGTGTTCACGTCGATCGGCGGCTCGACGATCGCGGTGCTGGGCATCCTGGCCCTGCTGCTGCAGATCCCGCTGTTTTCGGACGACATCGCTTCGGGTCTGCGGGCGCACGCGTCGGTGATTCCTCTGCTCGTCCTGGTGCCGGCGGTGATCGGACTGGTGCTGCAGGAAACGACGGGCGGGGAGGAAGCGCAGGCCGCGTAGCGGCGGGAGGGGGTCTCGGGTCTGGGCCAGCTTGGTCGTGACGGTGCGCGGTCCACCCCCCGGCTCACGCCGGCTCACGCCGGGGGTACGCCTGCACGTGGGTGCGAACCGCGCGGCGTCAGCCCGCGGGTCGAATGGCATGGGGAATCTGATGTCGCATCGGACCGGCGAGCCCGACCCCAGCCCGCAGACCCTATACCCTATCCCTCATGCCGATCATCGAGATTGAAGGCCTGAAAAAGTCCTACTGGGTCTATCGCAAGCAGGAGGGTCTGCTTGCCTCGGTGCGCGGCCTTTTTCATCGCACCTACCGCGAGGTGCCCGCGGTCGCCGGCATCGACCTCACCGTCGAGCAAGGCGAGTTCGTCGCGTTCCTCGGCCCCAACGGCGCCGGCAAGACCACCACGCTCAAGCTCCTCTCCGGCGTGATCCACCCCACCGACGGCACCGCCCGCGTCATGGGATACGTGCCGTGGCGCCGCCAGAACGACTACCGGCGCCGCTTCGCCCTGGTGATGGGCCAGAAGAACCAGCTCTGGTGGGATCTGCCGGCGCAGGAGTCGTTCCGGCTGCACCAGCAGATCTACCAGATCGAGCAGGACCGCTTCGAGCGGACGCGCGACGAGCTCGTCGAGCTGTTCGGCGTCGGCGAGCTGCTCGGCCAGCCCGTGCGCGAACTCTCGCTGGGCGAGCGCATGAAGATGGAGCTGATGGCGGCGTTGCTCCACTCGCCGGACGTGCTGTTCCTCGACGAGCCGACCATCGGCCTGGACGTCGTCGCGCAGCACGCGATCCAGACGTTCCTGAAGCAGTACCAGCAGTTGCGGCGCACGACGATCATGCTCACGAGCCACTACATGAAGGACGTCGCGGCGCTGTGCCGGCGCGTCGTGATCATCGCGCACGGCCAAATCATGTACGACGGCTCGCTTTCGGGCATCGTCGACCGGTTCGGCGGCCACAAGGTCGTCACCTTCCAGTTCGACGGCGTGCCCGTCCCCGACCTCACCGAGTTCGGCGACGTGGTCGATCGCGAGGATCCGAGGCTGAAGCTGCGCATCGACCGGACGTCGGTCACCGACGTCGTCGGCCACGTGCTCGCCCACCACCGCGTCGAGGACGTGAGCGTCGAGGATCCGCCTCTCGAGGAGATCATCGCGGAGCTGTTCACGAGCGCCTCGGGCGCCGAGGCCGTCTCGAATTCCTGATCACCACCCGAGACCTGGAACCCTGCTCTGACAACCCTGACGCACTGGAAACAAGGTCGACGAAACCCGGGCGGCCGGGGTCGAGCACGGCGAGCCCCCCACGAGATGCCAATCGAAACGCTGCGCGCCTCGCGATTGAGAAATCCGTGGCCACTGGGGGCTCGCTGCGCTCGACCGCAGCCACCCGCCCTTTCATGATCCGCGGGTGCCGCCCAGCGGTGAACCCGGAACCCGAATCCCGAACCCATGCTCACCGACCGCGCCCGAATCTGGCACACCATCCTCTGGATCAGCATCGAGGAGCGCCTGGTGTACCGAACCGACTTCGCGGTCGCGACGCTGATGCGGTTCATCCCCGTCGTCACGCAGATCTTCTTCTGGACGGCCGTCTTCTCCGCCGCGCGCACCGAGAAGATCGCGTCGTTCACCCGCGACAGCATGATCGCCTACTACCTCCTGGTCATGGTGTCGCGCGCCCTGTCCAGCATGCCCGGTCTGGCGTCCGGCATCGCGCTGCAGATTCGTGACGGCGAGATCAAGAAGTTCCTCATCCAGCCCATCGACCTGATCGGCTTTCTCCTGCTGCAGCGCGTCGCGCACAAGCTGATCTACTACCTCGTCGCGTTCATCCCGTTCGCGGTGGTCTTCTTCGTCGCCCGCGGCTTCTTCCCCGGGTGGCCCGAGCCGGAAGTGCTCGCCGCGTACTTCGCCGCGCTGACCATGTCGTTCCTCATCGGCTTCTTCCTGGAGGCGACGATCGGCCTGATCGGCTTCTGGTTCCTCGAGGTGACCTCGCTGCTGTTCATCTACATGCTGCTCAACTTCATACTCTCCGGCCACATGTTCCCGCTCGATCTCGTGGCGGGCTGGTCCGAAACCGCGGCGATGCTGATCAAGGCGCTGCCGCTCTACTACCTCGCGGGCTTTCCGGCCGAGGTCTTCCTCGGCATCGCGGACGGCGCGGAGCTTCGGCGGGGCCTGTGGATCCAGTTCGGCTGGGTCCTGGTCTTCCTCATCCTTTGCCGCGCGTCGCTGCACTACGGCGTCCGGCGCTACAGCGGGTTCGGCGGATGAAGGCGATTCCCGTCTACTTCCAGGTGTTCGCGACGTTCGCCCGCAACAGCCTCGTGCGGGACATGACCTTCCGCACCAACTTCATCATCCAGACGCTGACCAGCGTCGTGTGGATGTCGATCCAGCTCAGCTTCTACGCGATCGTGCTCGGCTACACCGACGAGATCGGGCGCAACACCGGCTGGACGAAGTACCCCTTCTACACGTTCATCGCGACGACGATGCTGGTCAACGGCCTGATGCAGGCGCTGGTGATGCGCAATGCCGAGGAGTTCAGCGAGCTCATCCGGACCGGCCGGCTCGACTTCGCCCTGCTCAAGCCGATCGACACGCAGTTTCTCATCTCGTTTCACCGCATCGAATGGTCGAGCCTGACCAACTTCGCCTACGGCCTGGTCGTCCTCGGCTACAGCCTCGTGGGGATGGGCCACGTACCCAACCCGATCGAGATCGTGCTCTACATCGTCTACGTGCTGTGCGGCGTCGCGATCATGTACAGTCTGATCATCTGCCTCGCGGCGACGAGCGTCTGGATGGGGCGCAACCAGAGCCTCTACGACTTCTGGTTCTACATCACGACGTTCTCGCGCTACCCGATGGAAATCTACAAGGGCCCGATCGGCCGCCCGCTCGCCTTCGCGTTCACGTTCGTCATCCCGATCATGCTCGCGATGAACATCCCGGCCCGCATCATGGCCTTCCCGCTCGCGGATCAGAACTGGCCCCTCATCCTGATCGGCCTGGCGGCAACGATCGGCGCGCTGATCGCATCGCGCTTCGTCTTCAAGCTGGCGCTGGCGGGGTACCGCAGCGCGAGCAGTTGAAGAGTCGAAAAGTCAAACGTCAAAAGGCAAACGTCAAAGGTCGAAAGTCAAAGGTCGAAGGTCGAAGGTCGAAGGTCGAAGGTCGAAGGTCGAAGGTCGAAAGTCGGAGGTCGAAGGTCGAAGGTCGAAGGTCGAAGGTCGAAGGTCGAAAGTCGGAGGTCGGAGATTCGGCGGCGCGCTGGCTGCGCCGGCGGATACGTGAGGGCCGCAGGTGGCCCTCACTCCCGATGTTGTGCGCACTTTCGAAACGGTCGGTCGCTTGCGGCCGGCCCGCTCCACGCCCCCCGGGGAGCCGGTGCTTCCCCTTGACACCTTCCCGCACAGGCCTCGCAAACGCGCGCCACCCTCCTTCGACCTTCGACCTTCCGACTTTCCGACTTTCCGACTCACTCCGCGACCAGCCGTTCCAGCGCCGCGCGCAGCTTCACCCGGTGCTCCATGAACAGCTTGAAGTCAAGCTCGTACTCTCCCGCTTCGCGGGGCATGCCGTGGTATGAGCGGTTGCCGACGTAGGAGACCGCCGCGTCGAGCACTGCCAGCGCGTCCTCGTCGTCCTTGTCCTCGGCGCGCTCGCGCAGGAGCGAAAGAAGGTTGAAGTCCTCGATGCCGTCGCGCGTCGCCTCCCATCGGCGCGTCGTGACGAGCGCCCGGCCGTCGCACGCGACGGTGCCGAACTCCGGCTCGCGGTCGGGGCGCGTCGCCCAGAGATCCGCGCCGTGGTACGTCCACCAGCCGCCGCCCTCGATGCCCCAGAAGAACGCGACCCACGGTTGCCCGCGGTAGAAACCGAGCGGCTTCATGATGCGCACGCTGCCGACCACCGAGTACGTCGAGATCGGCTTGCGGCCGCGGCGCATGAGCTGCACGTACGGCTCGCCAAGCACGTGTATGGTGTCCATCCCCGGCTGCCAGACATCGGTGACCGGCGCCATCTGCTCGATCATCTCCAGCGTCACCGCCCCCCACGGGTTCGCGAAGTTCTGCACCTCCGGATCAAGCAGCTTGTTCTCGCGGGCATTACGCATGTAGCCGTCGATGTCGCCGACGAGCCCCGGCTCGTCTTCGGGATAGAACATGAAGTGCTCGTGGGACAGCCCCATCGTCGCGAGATGCGCCACCAGGGCCTTCAGGTAATTCCGCCGCGCCGTCCGTTTGAGGTCCGTCGTCACCTCGACGCCGTCGGGAAACTTCGGCGTCGGCGGACTGCCGTAAAGCAGCCGCCGGACGCGCGCACGCCCGACGATCGCGTCGTGTGCCGTCCAGTCCAACTCGCCGACGAGGTTGCCCCGCGCGTCCGCCTGCGCCCCCGGCAGCGGCAGGCGCGTCCAGACGTTCTGACCGTGCCGGTTCAGGTCATCGACGGTGTCGACCTGGCCGATGCGATTGCTCGACCAGAAGTTCGCGCTGTAGCGGCTCTCGGCCGGCACCGACGCGATGGACACATCGAGCTGAAACGTGAGCGGCACGGTGACGGAAGCCGCGTCAAGCGTGCGCACGGGCCAGCTCAGCGTGTAGCGCCCCGGCTTCACGTCCACGGTCGAAACGTTGATCCACACCTGCTCGACCTCGCCGGGCGCGATCTGCAGGAGGTATCCGTCGCCGAGGCGCGGCAGCAGGTCGCCCACCGTCTCGTCGAACCGGCTCGGCAGGCGCACCACGCGGTGCAGCGTGGTCAGCTCGATCGCGTGCTGCGGCGATACGCCCGGCCGTTCCAACCGGCCCTTTTCGAATCGCAGGGTCAGGCTCGACGCGCCGAGGTTCACGACGTTAAAACAGATCGACTCGGTTTCGTTGCCGAACGCCCAGAGCACCTCCGGGGCCGGCCGATCGTCCTGACGGCGGGGAAGGGGCAGATCGTTGCGCGGATCGACGTTGTCCCAAGGATTCGCGTCGCGCCAGATCGTGAACGGGGCGCCGCCCGTGCGGCCGGCCTCGGCCACGAGCAGTCCGAGCCGTCGGGTGCGCTCCACGAAGTCGAGAAAATCATCAACGTCGCGGGCAAGGCGACGGCGCGCCGCGTGGGGCGACCTGCCCGCACCGGTGATGCTCGCCCTGAGCATGCCGAAACGACCTTCGAGCGAGAGCGCGTGGTGGGCCAGCACGATCGTCGCGGGCGAACGCGGCCCAAGCTGCTTTCGATCACGTGCGATCTGATCCGAGACCACCTGCATGGGGCCGCGCACCTCGGCGAGCACGTCGGGCACTGTCGTCTCGAGCGTCTGCAGCGCGGCGACGATCTGCGGCGCCTCGAAGTCGAGCAGGCGCAGCGTTACCTCGTGGGTGCCGGCCGCGAACACCGGCCAGGTGACGTCGACGGACCTCGCGCCGTCCTCGAACTTGTAGACGCGCACCTGCCGCGTCCCGTCCGGTGCCGCCGTATCGACCTCGACCGCGAGGCGTTCCGCGTTCTTCGGCACGCGATGCGCGATGTCGTCCAGCGACAGTCGAAGCGGATTGTGCCCGAATCGCCCCGGTGGCAGCGACTCGATCCAGGTCATGTCGGGGCCGCCGTAGGGCCTGCGCGCCTCGCCGCGCCGTGCCGGATAGGGCCGTCCGGCCCATGAACTCCAGAACACCCCGGCGCCCTTTCCATCGCCACCGCCTTCGAAGCTGAAGCAGGTCAGGCGTCCCGAGCGCGACGCCAGCACCACCTCGATCACGCCATCGTCGTCGATATCGGCGACGAGCGGACCGCCGTACCCGCCGCCCTCGAGCTCGTGTCGCGCCTCGACGCGCCCCTTCAGGTCGAGCACGTACCAGCTCGCACTCTTCCCGTCCCGGCTCGTGTCGCGCACCGCGATGACGATCTCGTGACTGCCGTCACCGTCGAGGTCCGCGACGGCCCCGGGCGTCCAGATGCCGCGCCCGCTCAGGTCGGCGCGCCAGCGCAGGGTGCCGTCGGGCTCGAAGGCGCCGACGCTGTTCGCCTTGTCGCACGCCAGCACACCCTCGGTGCCGTCCTCGAACCGGATCAGGCCGAGCCCCTTGTACGCCTTGTGCCGCGTTCGACCCGTCCAGCGCACGGCGCCGTCCGCACCGTTCAGCGACAGGAGCCCCGTGTCGGGACCGATGTTCGAGGCGATCAGGTAGATCTCCGCGTCGTCGTCGCCGTCCAGGTCGGCGATCAGCGGCGTCGACCGGCCCAGGTGCAGCCGCGGATGAAAGCTGTCCCAGAGCACGCGGCCCATCGCGTCGAGCGCGATCACGTGGCGGCTCGCCGTGCCGTAGACGATCTCGGGCCGCCCGTCGCGGTCGATGTCGCCGATCGAGGGTGACGACCCCCGGAATCGCTCGACCTTCGTGCGCCAGCGCAGGCGCCCGCGATGATCCACGCACGACGCCCATCCGGTGCGGTCGGTGGCGACGACCTCGAGCATCCCGTCTCCGTCGAGATCGACGGCCGAAGGCAGACGCCAGCGCCCGATCTCGTTGCCGTTGTCGAATTCCCAGATCACCTTCCCGGTCGCGCCGTCGATGGCCGCGATGGCGCCATCGTTGTGGCCGCCGAGAATCTCGAAGCTTCCGTCACCGTCGAGGTCGGCCACGCCGGCGTCGAACATCCTGCCGCGCCCGGTCTCGGGACCGAACGACGTGTCGAAGACGATCTCGCCCTTGCCGCTGATCTTCCAGACTCGCCCGCCCACGCCCACCACCAGGCCGTCCGGCCGATCGGGCGGATGGGCGACCGGCGACGCATCGAAGCGGTGCGAGCGCGGGATCTCGATCGACCACTCTTCGCGCGGAGCGCCGAGGTCCGCGAAAGCGGGGGCAGTGGCGCCGATGAGCACCGTTACCAGGAACATGCATCTCTGTCGGACGCGAGCAATGATCACGTTGGATTCCTCTCGGGGTTCAGCACGAGTCGTCGATTCGGGCATAGTCGAATCGTCTGACTTCGCGGTCGTCAAACGGGGTCCCGCATTCCGGGCATCGACCGGAGCGCAGGCCGATCAGCGCGTAGCCGCACGACCGGCACTGCCAGGGCGCAAAACCGCGCGGGCGGCGCATCCAGGCAACGAACGAAACGGGACTCACGAACAGCACGTAGGACAGACTCATGGCGGCAAATGGATCCTTTGCGTCACTGGGTGACCAGGAGTACGCGATGACGAGCGCCACGAACAGTACGACGATCGAGATGTGCCCGATCCCCAATGCGACGAACCAGAAAGATCGGTGCAGGGCGCCGATGACGAGCAGGACGAGCCCGAGGAGGAATAGCGCCGGTCCGGTGAACAGCACGGATTCGACGTCGACCAGCACGATGAGCAACCACGCCAGCACGCAGACCGACCAGGACACGGGGACCACGTAACCGGTCATCCTGACCGCCCGCCGCCTGACGTCCCGATCCCTCGTGTCGCCTGGATTTCTGCGGTCCATCGAATCGAGCGTATCCGAATTCGTCGGCACCCGGCCGTGATCTTTCGTCCATGGTGTCGGGGGGAGCGCAGTTTCATAAGATGACATGGCCACCTGGTCGTATCGTGCCGATGCGCGTCGAATCCCTTCCGAGCGAGAACGCCATGCGTCGATCCATCCTCGTCATCCTCCTCGCGTCGCTGCTGCTGACCTCTCACCTCGCCGGCGGACCATTCATCCCCATCGAGAGCAAGCTCCCGGACAACATCCTCAGCCTCTCGCAGATCGAAGATGTGATCCTCGACGTGAGGACCGACGGCGATCATCCCGAGATCATCGGTCTGAGCAAGGAGGAGGTTCGCAAGATCATCCTTCGGCGCCTGCATGACGCGAAGATCCCGCTGGCGGACAAGAACGACAAGCTCGCCCCGAAGCTTCTTGTCATCTCGGTGGTGCTGACCGAGCCGAAGGTCGAGGAAGCCGTCGCGTACGACCTGCGCGTCAGCGTCACGCAGCCGGTGCGCATCGACGGCGTGGACAAGCCGCTGCGCGTTCCCACCTACCTGATTACCTACACCGGGCTCGAGCACCGCGACGATGCGCCGAACCTCGCGCCCGGACACCTGGACGTGCTCCTCGGGCGGTTCCTGCGCGAACGCCATCTCGCGCGGCTCGGAAAGTAGCCCTGTCGTCCACCTGCATCATCGAAACCTCATTGCGGAATCCAGAACGATGCCCACCGATCTTGCCGAGTTCATCCGTGACGCCCGAGTCATCGACACGCACGAGCACATGGCGAAGGAGCCGGTCTGGACGAGCACGCCCCGGGACGTCCTCACGGACCTGTTCAACAACTACTCCCCTGCCGACCTGCTCAGCGCCGGGGCGTCGCCCGACGCCATCGCGCGGCTGATGGACGGCAGCGATCCGGACACCGAGGCACGGTGGTCCGGCGTGCGCGAGGCCTGGTCCGCGATTCGTCACACGGGCTACGGACAGGCCGTGTCGCTGCTCGCCCGCGAGATCTATCAGATCGACGAGATCGAGCCCGACGCGTTGCGCCGCGCCCAGCCACGGCTCGATGCGTTGGCGCAGCCCGGCGCCCGCCTCCACCTCCTGCGCGACGTCGCGAAACTTGACCACATCCAGACCGACGACAAGCAGATCGCCTGCCCGACGGACGAATCGGGACCGGACTTCTTCTTCTA
>NYZC01000209.1 GCA_002686995.1 Phycisphaeraceae bacterium
GACGCTCTCGCCGATCTTCTCGGCGCACCGGTGCAGGTAACCGACGTGCGGCACCGTCTCGAGCACCATCTCTCCATCGGTGCGAAGCACCACGCGCAGCACGCCGTGGGTCGACGGGTGCTGCGGCCCCATGTTGACCAGCATCTCCTCCGTCTGCACGTCCTGCTGGAACTGCGTTTCGACTTCACCGGCCGATTCAGGCCGCTCGAGGAGGTAAGTCTGGTCGACCTGGGTTTCGGTGGTGGTCATGGGAGGCAAAGTGTCGAGGGTGGGGTTTCGGGTGTCAAGGCCGCGTCGGCCGAGGCAGCCCTCCCTTTCTACGGGGCGGGGGGGGTGCTTTACCGAGCCTGCGGGCTTCATCCCGCGCCGCTAGTCGTGTCCTGCCGTCGCAACACCCCGCAACCGCAGCGCGTTACCGATTACCGACACCGAACTCAAGCTCATCGCGGCGGCCGCGAGCATCGGGCTCATCTGAACGCCGTGAATCGGATACAGCACGCCGGCGGCGACCGGAATGGCCAGCACGTTGTAGAAGAAGGCGGCGAAAAGGTTTTGCCGGATGTTGCGCGAGATCGCCCGGCCGAGCCGGATCGCCCGCGCGACGCCGACGAGGTCACCGTCGATCAACGTCACGTCGGCGGTCTCGATGGCGACGTCGCTGCCCGTGCCCATCGCGATGCCGACGTTCGACTCCGCCAGGGCCGGCGCGTCGTTGATCCCGTCGCCGGCCATCGCGACAACGCGTCCCTCGGCGCGCAGCGCCTGGATTCGCGATCGCTTGTCGTCGGGTCTCATTTCCGCTTCGAAAGCCTCGATGCCGAGCGCTGCGGCCGCGGCACGCACGGGCGCGGGGTGGTCCCCGCTGAGCAGCACGAGGCGCTGCCCCATCCGGCCGAGCGCACGCACCGCATCGGCCGAAGATGCCTTCACGGGATCGATGACCGCGATGATCCCTGCGAGCCGCCCAGCGGCGCCGACGTACATTACGGTGCAGCCGCGCTGCCGGAGCCGGTCCGCGCCGGGATTCAGCTCCGCCGTCGTGATGCCCTCCTGCCCCATGAACGCGGCGTTGCCGACGACCACCTGCTCGCCTCCGACGCGACCGCTGACGCCGAGACCGGTCGCCGACTCGAACTCCTCGGCTCGATCGATCTCGATGTTTCGCTCGCGCGCCGCCTCGACGACCGCCCGCGCCAGCGGATGCTCGCTGCCCTGCTGCACCGATGCGGCGAGCGCCAGCACGCGCGCCTCATCGAACGATTTCGCCGGCACGCATTCATTGACGCCCGGACGGCCCTTGGTGATCGTCCCGGTCTTATCGACGACGATCGTGTCGACCTTCGTCAGCGCCTCGAGCACCTCGGCGCTGCGGATCAGCACCCCCTGACGTGCGGCGGCGCCGATGCCGACCATGATCGACATCGGCGTGGCCAGTCCCAGCGCGCAGGGGCACGCGATGATCAGCACCGACACCGCGCTGACAAGGGCACGGCCCGCGCCGGCACCCGCCGACATCCAGATCACGAACGTGGCCGCCGCGCAGAGAAGCACTGCCGGCACGAACCAGGCCGCGACACGGTCGACGGTACGTTGCACGGGGGCGCGGCTTCGCTGCGCCTCGGCGACCATCTGCACGATGCGCGACAGGACCGAGTCGGCGCCGACGTGCTCGGCCTGCATCAGGAACGAGCCGGCCTGGTTGATCGTGCCCCCGATCACCCGATCGCCTTCACCCCTTTCGCGCGGCATCGACTCCCCCGTGATCATCGATTCGTCGACGCTGCTGCGCCCCTCGGTGAGCAATCCGTCGACAGGAACCTTCTCTCCCGACCGGACGCGCAGGATCGCGCCGCGCCGAACCTGCTCCAGCGGCACGTCCTGCTCTTCGCCGTCGCCCACCAGGTGTGCCACGGGCGGAGCGAGCGCGAGCAGCTCGCGGATGGCGCTGCCCGTCCGGTGTCGGGCGCGAAGCTCCAGCACCTGGCCCAGCAGCGCCAGCACGATGATCACGGCGGCCGACTCGAAGTAGACCTCGTGCGGTCCCTTATGCTCGAAAATCAGGTCGAGAATGCTGTAGCCGTACGCCGCGGCCACGCCCAGGGAGATCAGCGTGAACATGTTCGGCGTGCTGTTGAGCAGGCCTTGAACACCGCGCACGAAGAACGGTCGACCCACGACGAAGACGACCGGCGTGGCAAGCACCCACTGGGCCCACGGCGCGACCCACGCCGGCAAGCCGATCGGCAGGCCCATCATCGGCCCCATGGCGACGTACAGCAGCGGCACGGTCAGCGCCGCACCCACGAGCAGGCGGCGCTCCATGTCGCGCAGCTCGCCGTCATCCTCCTCCACGGCCGGCATCGCCGGTTCAAGCGCCATCCCGCACTTCGGGCACGGCCCGGGCCGATCGCTTTGCACCTCCGGGCACATCGGGCAGATGTACTTCCCCGACGGCGCGTCCGGACGTTCCGCCGCACCCCCGCAGCGCGCGTGACCGCCGACCGTCACCGTCAGCGACACGGGACCGTCGAGGAACTTCGTCCGGCAGCCCGCGCAGCAGAAGTAGAACGTCTCACCGTCGCGCTCGGCCGACAGTGCCGTCGCGGGATCCACCTCCATGCCGCAGATCGGATCGGTTGCCATGACAGGTCCGAAAGATCATATCCGCAGGCGTCGGAATCCCGAGATCGAGAATCCGCTACCCGGAGGGCGGAGCCGCAGCGACGCCGGCCCGCGACACATCACGCAGCGACTTGCGGAAGTCTTGAAAACTTGAGCGACACCGCCGCAGCGCGCATCATGCGACCCATGCCCATCGACCTCACCGATCGCGTGTGTCTGATCACCGGCGCCGACCAGGGCATCGGTGCCGCCGTGGCGCGCGGCTTCGTCGCGCGCGGGGCCGTCGTGGTCGCGACGGATCTCGAGCCGCCCGACCCGGCCCGGTGCGGCGACGTCGCCCTCAGCCTTGCCTGGGACGTGGCTGATCCCGAAGCGGCACGATCCGTGATCGCCGAAGTGAGCGCGAAGCTCGGACGTCTCGATGCGTTCGTCGCCAACGCCGGCATCTACCCGCAGCACGACTGGGACGAGCTGACCCTCGAGAAGTGGCGCCGCGAGATGTCGATCGACCTCGACGGCGTATGGTTCGGCATGGACGCCGCGCTGCGGCCGATGGCCGAGCAGGGCTACGGCAAGATCGTGGCGGTCAGCAGCGTGCAGGTGCGGCGCGGCCCGGTCAACCACATCCCCTACACCACGGCGAAGGCCGGGCTGCTCGGGCTCGTGCGATCGATGGCCCGCGCCGTCGGGCCGAAGGGCGTGCGGATCAATGCGATCCTTCCCGGCGCCGTGCGGACCGAAACCGAAATCGAGCTCTACCCCGACCAGGAAGCGCTCGCGGCGAAGCTGGCGGGCCAGCAGTGCCTGCCGGCCCGCCTGATGCCCGAGGGCATCGAGCCGACGTTCGCGTTCCTGTGCGCCGCCGAGTCCGACGCCATCACCGGTCAGGCGATCTGCGTCGACCATGGTCTGACGCACTGGTGACCACTCACCGTCGCGCGACGGCTTCGTCGAAGTCATTCCGCAGGGCCTCGGCCGCCCGCGCCATGAAAATGTGATCGACACCGTACGAGATCCAGTGGAATCCCCTGGCGATCCAGCGATCGACGGTGTCCGGCTTGTATCCCGTCGCGACGCCGAGGTACTTGTCCGCCGCCAGCGTCTTCGCGCAGATCGCGTCGATGGCGCCCGCCACCTCGGGATCATCGATCTGGCCGAGCTTGCCGTACGAGCCTGACAGGTCGTTCGGTCCGACGCACACACCCGCGAGCCCTTCGACCGCGAGAATCTCGTCGAGGTTGCGCACCGCCTGCTCGTGCTCGATCTGCACCATCACCATCGTCGTGTCCGGATCCTTCGCCAGGTAGTCCGGCGCCGGCTGGATGCCGAATTGCTGGCTGCGCCGAGGCCCGAAGCCACGTTCGCCTGCCGGCGGGTACCGGCACGCCGAAACCGCGACGCGCGCCTGCTCGGCCGTGTTGACCCGCGGGACGAGAATGATTGCCGGGGCGAGGTCGACAAAAGGCTTGATCACGTCAGGGTCGCAGCATCGGACGCGCAAAAGCGACGCCGCACCGGTTCCCCGCGCGGCCATGACGTGACACAGGGCGGCCTCCAGGCCCATCGGACCGTGCTCGCCGTCGATCCAGACGAAGTCGAAGCCGACATCGCCGATCAGCTCCGTGACGGCCGGGTCGTGGAACGTGATGCCGGCGCCGAGGCACACGCCGCCGGAGCGGATTTTTGCGCGGAAGTCTTCAATATGGTTGAGGGAATGCTTGGCGGACATGCAGGGCCTTCCTTCTCTGGGTGCCGTGGAGTGGGAAGGTTAGTCGAAGCGAAGCGCCGAAGGCAAAGCCCGGCGGGGGGCCGGGGGGCCGGGGTCTCGGGGTCCGCCGTTCGTATAATGCGTCAAACCGAGCCGATCAAGATCGATACCCAGAGCACCCAATCCGAACTCACCCTGATCCTCGCCGGCGGCGGGCTGCGCAGCCTCGTCGCGACGGCCGCCGCGCGATCCAGCGTTGCGGCGGCGAGCGTGAGGCTGCTGCACCTGCGCGATCATCGCACGAACGATCCGCCGCGACGCAAGGCCGCGCGGCTCCAGGCGAAGCACTACGGCATCGAGCGCCTGATCGAGCTGGAGCTGCCCAACCTGGGCGCTCGCCACGGGCCCGACCAGCCCCGCGAGATGGCACGCGTCGCGCTGCACTCGATCCAGCTGCTCACGATCGCGCTCGCCCAGGCCGCGGAGCTTGGCGTGTCGCGCATCGTCTGGCCCGCCCAGGTGGACGCCGACTTCGATCGCTGCGCGGCGCTGACCGAGCAGGCCGTGCTGCTGCAGACGGCGGCACGCCATGAATTCGAGCACGCCGCCGAGATCGAATCGCCGCTGCTGGAGCTTGACGATCAGCAGGTGATCGAGCTGGGCGGACAGCTCGAGGTGCCCTGGGAGACCGCATGGTCGTGCCTGCTCCAGGGCGACCACCCCTGCCGCGTCTGCGCCGCGTGCCGCCGCCGCCATACCGCCTTTGACGCTGCAGGCGTGGTCGATCCGATCGACGAGACGGCACCGGCGCGGTAACGCGAATGCGGAACGTGCGACGTGGGGTGGCGTGATTGCGCGGGCCGACTCCGGGCCGAGACGGCCCGGCTCGGTGAGGCGACCCGCTACTTCACCACCACCGAAGCAAGCGGCACGATTGACTCGACCAGGCCGTCCATGTCGTACGACTTCGAGGTCGAAAGCGGCAGCGCGACGCCGTGGGCATGGTCGGAGGCGAGGACCAGCGCCGCATCGGTCTCCACATAGTAGCCCATCTCCGCGGGCTGGTGACCCAGAACGAACTGCGCGACGTTCCATCGCTCCGCCAGCTCCGCGATGACTTCGGGCGTGTGGTTGCGTCCCCAGACCATTTCGCGACCGCTGCCGCGCGCGTCGAGATCGTCGTCGGTCGGCTCGCGATCGAGCACATCGAAGTCGAATCGCTCGAGCGCCCGAGGCGAAGGCACACTGTGACTGCACAGCACGCCGTTCGGACAACGCACGGCCAGCAGCAGGCTCCGAATGTAGTCCTCCATCGCCCCGCGCACGTCGTCGGCGCGATCGCCGTAGATGAACTCGACGCCCTCGTCGAAACGGTCGACGACGCTGACGCCGTCCTTGCTGATGCCTTCGCCGCGAAGCTGGGCCAGCTCATGGTTCGACTGAAGCAGGTGCACCTGGTCGGGATAGCGCACCTTGAGGGCGGCGACGCGAGCGAGCGTACGAATCGACAGGTCCATCCCGTTGACCAGGTTGGGTCCGTGGACGATCTCGTGCAGGACAAGGTGGCGATCGGGGGCGTTGTCCAGCGCGGCCAGCCGGCAGATGCGCCGGTAATTAAGGTCGTGGTCGTGCAGGTCCCCCGTCATCAGCAGCGACTGGTCATTGGGCAGGTGCGCGGTCGATCCATGCCGGTGCCCCGCCGACCGGTTGGCCTCGGCGGCGGCCCCGAACAGGTCCGTGACGACGTCCGGATCCCGAAGGTCCGGTTCCGATGGTCCCGGTGCGTCAATCGGCTGAGCGTTCATGAATCGGCCGCCGACCATATCGGATGAACCGGCCCACCGTTTCGGTCCGGTCGCCCGCCCGGGATGCCGCGGCGCCGGCCCGATCCGCGTAAGTATTGATTTTTCAACGTGTTGCCGATATTAGAAGTCCCTCCCGGCCGGCGACCATGCAATACGGGGCCGGGTCGGTGCGTTCTGACTGATGAAAGGCAGGCATGGGACCGGCCGGCGACCAAATCCAGAAAAGGACGCTGGCGGCGGCCGCCGAGGGGGATCCCGATGCCTGGCGGACACTGGTCGGCGATTTCACGCCGCGCGTCTTCGCGCTGCTGGTCCGCCAGTGCGGCGACCGCGACCTGGCAGAGGAAATCGTCCAGGACACGTTCGTGAAGGTCGCGACGCGGATCGGTCGAGATGGACAGTATCGCGAGCAGGGCCGATTCGAGGCCTGGTTGTTTCGCATCGCGATGAACCGGCTGCGCGACGAGATGCGCCGCCGGCGGCGCCAGGCGATCCCGGTCGACTTCGGGCCGGGCAGCATCGCGGCGGAGACCTCGTCCGGACCCGACGGCGCCGCACTCGTGGACCGGAGCGGCCCGGACCCGCTGGAATCGGCCAGCCGGTCCGAGATGATCGAGCGGCTCGGCGCGGCGATGGAGCAGCTCGGCGACGCGGATCGCGAGATCCTGCATCTGCGTCACACGGCGGGCCTGAGCTTTCCGCAGATCGCCGAGACGCTCGACCAGCCCCTGGGCACGGTGCTCGCACGCGGGCATCGCGCCCTGAAGAAGCTTCGGAAGATCATGGAAGAGCAGGAACTCTGAATCTTGATTCTTGATTGGGTCGTGCGATGAGCGAGACGAAACCTGAAGATCCCGTGCTGGAATCGCTGCTCGACGAAGCGCTCGACGCGCGGGCGCTGCCCGGCGGCATGCCCGACGGCCTCGCCGACCGGATCGCCGACCGCTCCGCTCCGCTGGTCGGTCGCCGCTCGGTGCTCGCGCGCATCGGCCCGGCGCAGCGCGCGCCGATCCGTGCCGTGGCCGCCGTCGTGCTGCTGGCCGCGACGATCGCCATCGGTCTCACGGCCGGCTACATCGTGCAGACCGCCCGGAACATCCACCAGGTCGAATCCGGCTTTGCCGCCCTTGACGTCGAGGTCTCGATCGACGACCTGGATCGCGACCTCGACGTGCTGGCCATGATGATCGACGGGTTCGAATCGGACGACTGGGATCCGGACGCGTCGCTCGACGACGACCTGCAGTTCGAATCGCAAATCAATGGAGCGACCTTCTGATGAAAGGCGATCACGTGGGCAACCTGATCCGCTCGGCGCGCCGCGCCGCTTCCGTGCTGCTCTTCTCGGCACTGGTCCTCGCCGCCGCCGACGCGCGGGCCCGTGACAACGGTCACGACGACCGCCATGACCACGGCCCGCCGCCTCGGCATGATCACGCGGGCCACGACGAGGACGACGCCCCCCGTCATCGCGACCGCGGCCCGCGCGGCCGGACGGACGGGCGGCACGGCCGGGGCGCAAAGCGCCCGGGACCGGGCGGACCGATGGGCAGCATGGGTTCCGAGCGGCCGCACCGCTTCGATGATCGTCGCCTGAGCGAGACCGAGATCTCCGAGCGGCTCGAAATCCTGCGCATGATCCATCCCGAATGGGCCGAGCGCGCCGAGCGCGTCCAGCGCAGCCATCCGCAGCGGCTCCAGCAGATGATGCGCCGCCGCATGCCGCGCATCGAGCGCCTGATCGAGCTGCGCAAGAACGACTCGGACGCGTTCGATCTGGAGGTCGGAAACATCCGGCTCGAGCGCGAATCGCGCGAGCTCGGCGAGAAGCTGCGCCGCGCCGGCGACGATCCCGGGGCCGACGCGATCCGCAAGGCCCTCCGCGACGCCGTCACCCGTCACTTCGAAATTCGCCAGAAGCTCAAGGAGCGGCGCCTGGCCCACCTGGAGAAGGAGATCGCCGCCCTGCGCGAGGGGCTGGAGCAGCGCCGAAAGGATCGCGACAGGATGATCGAGCAGCGCTTGCAGAACCTGACCGGCAAGAAGGGCGGCTGGTAGCGAGCGTCGATTTCACGACTTCATGCAGGCATTCCCGGAGCGGTTCGGTATCGGGCACCGAAGGGCCGAGTCCCTGCGAGGATGCAAGCTTGCGGCACGCCGCATTGCGAGCGCTCCTCCAACCTGCGATCCAGGACCAGGCCGAGCTAGAATCGCGATCCGAAAGGAGCCTGCGATGAAGGAATACGGCCTCACGCTCAATCTGAAGGACGACCCCTCGACCATCGAGAAGTACAAGCGGCACCACCAGGCCGTCTGGCCGGAGGTCGAGCGCTCGCTCAGACAGGTCGGCGTCACGTCGATGAAGATCTTCCTGCTCGGCCGGCGCATGTTCATGTACCTGACCACCGTGGACGACTTCGAGCCGACACGCGACTTCGCGCGGTACCTGACGCTGGATCCTCGCTGCCAGGAGTGGGAGGACCTGATGAACAGCTTCCAGGAGAAGGTCCCCGAGGCGGGTCCGGACGAATGGTGGGCCTCGATGGAACAGGTGTACGACCTGCGGTGACCCGGGAGCAATTAAGCTATTAGTCATTAAGCCAATCGTTGTTTTTCATTTCGGACGCGCGTTCCGACCCGAGTCGGCACGGTAGGGACCGCCCTTTCGGGCGGCCCCCCGCACAGATCCCAGCGTGCGGGACTACCGCACTGGGCTCCTACCTTGGGTACTGACGCCC
>NYZC01000210.1 GCA_002686995.1 Phycisphaeraceae bacterium
GCGCCGCCCACCACATCACCAATGTCGTGCTGTGGCTGCTGTGCGCGCTCGTGTTCTCCGGGATCGCCGCGCGGCTGACCAAGGCGGATGGAGCGTGGACCCGCGCGGCGTGGGTCCTGCTCTTCGGCGCGTGGCCCGCCGGCATCGAGGCCGTCGGATGGCTCGTGGCTCGCGAGGACCTGTTCTGCGCCTTCTTTGGCCTGCTGGCGTTTCGGATGCTGCTCGCCCGGCCGGATCGCCCCGGGCTCGTCGCGATGATCCTGGTCGGGGCGTTCCTGTCCAAGGAAACCTCGGTCGTGCTGCCGCTGGTCCTCCTCTGGACCGACTTCGTGCTCGACCCCGCGCGCCTCGGCGGTGGCACTGTCCAACGCGCCCTGGCCACGATTCGGCGGCATGGTCCGTCGCTCGGGCTCCTCGTCGGGTACTTCGCGCTGCGCTATGCGCTCTTCGGCAAGATCGGCGGCGACTACAACGGCAGGCCCTACTCCGAGTTCCTCTTCGAGGAGGGCGCCGCCGGACGCATTGCCGGCGCGATCGGCGACTGCTTCGTCCGCCTGGCGGCGCCCGTGAACGACTACGCCTGGCTGCGGCTGTTCGGCTTCGCTTCGACCGCGGTGCTGTTCGCGTTGCCGCTGCTCGCCGGTGTCGTGATCGTGCTCGGACTGCGGCAGCGCCGTGACGGTGATCTCCGGGTCCCGCTGGCCGGGCTCGCCTGGTTCTTCGGCCCGCTGCTGCTGCTCGTGGTCCCTCTGGACGGCGTCGGACCGGGAATGGAGAAGAGCCGGTTCCTCGTGATCCCCATGGTGGGCTGGCTCCTCACGATCGCGGTCGCACTGGCGCGCCTGCGCGACGCGGGGTCGCGGCGGCTCGCCATCGGGCTCGGAATCGCGATCGTCGCCGCCGGCGGCGCGTCGTGGCGACTCAATCTCACGTCCTACACCAAGGCCACGGCGAGGGTGGACCTCATCCTCGGTCAGGTCACCGACCAGATGGAGACGGGGTCCGGCGGGCTCATCCTGCGGACTGCGCCCCGTGGCCGCCCGCGGGGAGTGCATCACGAGTTGTCACTGATCGAGGGCTGCCACGTGCTGTCCGCCGCGCTCTTCCACGCAACGCGTCCGCCCTACATCACACCGGGCATCACGCTGCGCCCTGTTCCCGACGACCTCGTGAACCAGCTCCCGGAGATCATCGGGTTCGAAGGCACTCGGCCCTACGTCGCGGAGTTCGTGCCCTCGAACCTCGGCGGCCCGGCCATCCACATCCTTGCGCGAGCCGGACTCTACGGTGACGACCCTCACCTCGAGCCGCGGCACGGCACGCGCATCGCGCCCGGTTGGACGCCGGAGTTCAGCATCCGGGGGCTCCGCGGCCCCGCAACGAGCGCCGACCACGTCCGCATCGTCGTCCTCGAGCCGCTCGGTAACAGCGCGATCGCCGACCTACCGTGGCGGTTGGAGGAGCCCACTGCGGATGATCCCGATCACTACACGCTTCGCGTCAGGGGCGGTGAATTCGAGGTCTTCCGTCGCAAGGTGAACACGAGACTGCCGTTGACCTGGGAGGTCATCGAGCGCCTCCCGCACGGCTACTTCCTGTGGTGGGCGGAGGTGTACGAAGGCGACCGCCTGCTCGTGCGGTCGCAGTACCAGGTCGTCCACCTGCCGGCGCGGTGACGGACTACATGAAGAAGAGCCAGGTCACGATCAGGAAGATCGGGATCAGGATCGGCAGCGACCACTTCAGCAGGTAGCCGAAGAACGACGGCATCTTGATACCGGCCTCCTCGGCGATGGAGCGGACCATGAAGTTCGGCGCGTTGCCGATGTAGGTGTTGGCACCCATGAACACCGCCCCCGCCGACACGGCGAGGAGGGTGTTCTCCTGAGGCCCCATGAGGGTCGCCGCGTTGCCGCCCGCCGTGTTGAAGAACACGAGATACGTCGGCGCGTTGTCGAGGAACGACGACAGGATGCCCGTCAGCCAGAAGTACATCGTATTGATGGGCTGGCCGGAATCGCTCGTCACCGCCATCACTACCGGGGAGAGGTCGCCGTCCGGCCCCGCCTTGAGGATGGCGATGGCGGGAATGATCGTGATGAAGATGCTGGCGAACAGCTTCGCCACCTCGACGATGGGGAACCATGTGAAGTCGTTATTCCGTCGCAGCTCCCGCGACGTCAGGCGCAACGACAGGATGCCCATCAAGACGATCACCCCGTCGCGGATCAGATTGATCCAGGGCCAGGTCACGTGGCTCGTGATGTGCCAGCCCTTGACCGCGTGGTGTTCGGCGTCGGCGCGCAGCGCGTTCGCGTGCGCCTGCTTTTGCAGCAGAACCGTGATGGCGGCGTCGCCGGGGTTCGCTTTCGCGGCGGCGGCGGCCGCGGACACCTCGGCCTCGGCGGCATCTACGGCCACCGCGGCGTCTGCGACCGGTTTCGGGTCGTAGAACGCGGCGTCCTTTGCCGCCGACCCGCTGTAGAGGATCGCCACGACGACCCCGATCAGGAAGATGAAGTTGAACTTCCCCTCGAGACCGAGCGCCTCTCCAGAACCATCATCGGGCGCCGACGTCTGCTTCTCTTTCCTGAGCAGCACCACGTCGAAGACGAAGAACACTGCCAGCAGGATCACGACGCAGACCGCCATCGGCGCCAGCATTGCAGTGGTCGTCCAGAAGAAATCGACGCCGTGCAGGAACCCGAGGAACAGCGGTGGGTCGCCGAGTGGCGTCAACGAGCCGCCGATATTGGCGACGAGGAAGATGAAGAAGACGACGAGGTGGGTCTTCCGTTCCCGCCACGCGTTCGCGCGGATGAGCGGACGGATGAGGAGCATCGCCGCGCCGGTGGTGCCCATCCACGACGCGAGCAACGTACCGAGCAACAGGATGCCCGTATTCACCAGGGGTCTCCCGCGAAGTCGCCCCTTCACTCGAACGCCACCCGCCACCGTGTACAGCGCCCACAGCAGGATGATGAACGGAATGAACTCCAGCACGTAGACGTGCAGCACCTCCTCGACAGCCGTCCCGACGCCTTCCGCGACCGTGAACGGGATCAAGAACAGCGCGGACCAGAACAGGGCGATCTTCCCGAAGTGCCGGTGCCAGAAGTGCGGCGCCAGCAGCGGGAACAACGCGATGGAGAGGAGGATGCCGACGAACGGGACGACCCAGATCAGCCCCAGGTTCTCACCCAGCGACGTTCCAGCGCCGAACGCCGGAGACGCGAGCAGGAGCAGCAAGACGGGAGCGAACAAGGTGATGCGGAGCAAGAGCGACGGCCTCCGGCGCAGGGGGGGGCGAAGCGTATCAGATCCCGGTGGGAGCGCGGACCTCCAGGTCCGCGCTTGCGGCGAAGCCGAGTCCGGGGCCCAGGGCGGATCTGGAGGTCCGCGCACCCGGGGGACTACTTCCCGGTCAGACGCTCGAGCATCTCCTGGGTTTCCTGCTCGCCCGGCGCACACTTGGTGAGATCGGCCTCCTCGCCGTCGGCGATTGCCTGCGCGTAGCCTTCGCAATCGTAGCCGCAGGCCGTGCAGTCGGTCTGGGCCATGGCAGCGTAGAGGTTCTCGAACAGCCCCTTGCCCTCAGCGAGCTTCATCCGATCAACGAGTTCCATGTCCTCGTTGTGCCAGGGATATTCGCCATCAGCGACAACCGGCGCATCTCCGGCATCGTCTTCGACCGCCTCGCCAGCGGCGGCGGCCCGCGCGTTGGCTGCCGAGAGGAGGAGCTTGTCGATGACCTTGTGAGCGTCCTGGCGTGCGGAGATGAAATCGTCGAGCACGGCGCGAAGCTGACGTTCTTCCAGCGAGTCGAGGTCGCCGTCGTACGCCGCGCGCATCTCCTGCATCCGGGCGAGGTCGGGGATGGCGAACCGCAGCCACGCCTGCCCGAGGACCACACCCCGGACGAAGTTGTACTGGGGGGCGCTGAACCCGCACGCGGGGCGGTCCGCGGTGATGCCGAGCCCGGCCAGCGTGGTGTAGAGACGACGAATCAGGGGCTGCTCCGCTTCCCAGGCCTCCTGGAACGCCACCGAGATCTTCTCGTCGGTTTCGTCGAGCGCAAGAGGCGTCGCCACCGTCACTGCGTAGTCGAGGAAGTCACGCGACTCACTCTTCCAGAGAGCCGCCGCGTCCTGTCGGATGTTCCGCGTCGTCGTCGTCATGGATCAGAGCCCGAACTGCCGAGTGAACTCGACCACCGGATTGAAGGCCACGCCGAGTACGAGGATGGGCACAGCGAGGATGGCCACCAACGTCATGAAGCTCCAGTCGAACGCAAGCGGGCGCGCATCTTCAGCTTCGTCGAGTGTCGCCACCTTGATGATCCTGAAGTAGTAGTACGCCGAGATCGCAGTGTTGATGCCGCCGACGACGGCCAGCCACAGCATCCCGCCGCTGATGGCCATCTGGAACAGCTGCAGCTTGCCGATGAAACCACCGGTCGGTGGGAGGCCGAGGAGCGAGATCAGGCACAGGCCGAGGAGGATCGTCAGCGCCGGAGCTCGCGTGATGAGCCCGCGGTAACCGTCGAGGTCCTCGCTGCCGGTCTTGGCCGCGACCAGCGTCACGACGAAGAAGGCACCGAGGTTCATGAAGAAGTAGGCGATGAAGTAGAACAGGATCGGCCCGTACTGCTCGGCTCCGCCATCGGGGGTCAGCACCGCCACTCCCATGAGCAGGTAGCCGGCCTGCGCGATCGACGAGTACGCGAGCATGCGCTTGAGGTTGGTTTGCCAGAGCGCGGCGACGTTGCCAGCCGTCATCGAGAACGCGGCCGCCCCGCCGATGAGTCCCTGCCAACCGAAACTCGCGACGTAGCCGCCGTCGTCACCGCCAACCGTGACGTCTCCCATCGCCATCAGGAAGCGGATGAACACCGCAAACCCGGCCGCCTTCGACGTCACCGAAAGATACGCGGTGAACGGCACCGGCGCGCCCTCGTACACATCGGGGCACCAGAAGTGCATCGGAAACGACGCCATCTTGTAGGCGAATCCGGCGAAGATGAGCACCGAAGCGACGAAGAGGCTCGAGCTCTCGGCCGAGACGACGGAGAACTCCGCGAGATCGGACATGTGCAGGCTGCCCGTCATGCCGTAGATGAGGCTCAGGCCGTAGATCATCACCCCCGATGCGACCGACCCGTACACGACATACTTGAGACCGGCCTCACTCCCCCGTCGGTCACGTTTGACGAACGCCACCGCGAGGTACGACGCCATCGAAGCGAACTCGATGCCCATGTAGACCATGAGGAGGTTCGTCGCCGACGCCATGAGGAACATGCCGAGCGTGGCCGCGACCAGCAAGGCGTAGAACTCGCCCATGCGGCGGTTCTTGAACGCCGGGTGGGCGAGGCACATCGGGATCGTCACCAGCGTCCCGAGGAGCACGAACACCTTGAAGAACTTGCCGAAGCCGTCGATGGCCAGCATGCCCTTGTGACCGACCTCCCCCGCGTCCGACGTCACGAGCCACCCGAAGATCTCGGATGACCCCGCCGGGATGTGGTCTGGGTCGTGGACGCCGGTCTGCCTCCAGAGAAGCAATCCCGCGACGGCCAGGAACCCGCTCGCGACCCAGGCCGCCCGCTCCGGTCTCGCGCCCTTCGTGAAAAGGTCGTGGAGCAGCAGCACGATCACCGCAATCGAGAGCACGGCTTCCGGACCGAAGTAGCCCACGCTCTCCTTGATGAGAGCCATGGCTTCGATGAACTCGAGCTTGGTGATCATCCGCCAACCGCCGAGGTCATGAACAGCCGGAGCTGCTCGAGCGTCGGGTTCATGAAGTCGATCACGAGCCTCGGCCAGACCCCGAGGAAGATGCACAGGAAGCCGAGCGGCGCCAGCGCGAATACCTCACGGCCGCAGAGGTCCTTGTAGGCCTTGTACTCCTCCTTCTTCGGCTCGCCGAGGTACACCCGCTGCACGCACCACAGGATGTAACCCGCGGTCAGCACGACGCCCGGCAGGGCGGCGTAGACGATCCAGCGCGGCAGTCCGTAGACGTCGCTGTTGTTGGCCCAGAACGACTCCGAGTTGTACGACCCGAGGAAGACCGACAGCTCCGAGATGAAACCGTTCAAGCCAGGCAGGCCGAGCGAGGCGAAGAAGCCGATGATGGCGAAGCCCGTGTAGTAGGGCATCGAAAGCCCGATACCGCCGAAGTTGTTCAGGTCGCGGTGGTGCGCTCGATCGTAGAGGACACCCACGAGGAGGAACATCATCGCCGAGCTGACACCGTGGTTGAACATCTGGAGCACGGCCCCCGTCACCCCGGCCGGCGTCAGCGCCGCCAGCCCGAGCAGGACGAAGCCCATGTGGCTCACCGAGGAGTACGCCACCAGCGACTTGAAGTCACGCTGCGCCATCGCGCACATCGCGCCGTAGACGATGTTGATCAGGCCCAGCAGCCCGATGAACATCACCATCGCCTCCGATGAGCCGGCGTCCGAAGCCAGCGTGTAGGAGAAGCGGAAGAACCCGTACCCGCCCATCTTCAGCAGCACACCCGCTAGCACGACCGAAACCGCGGTCGGCGCCTGGACGTGCGCGTCAGGAAGCCAGGTATGGAACGGGAACACCGGCACCTTGATGGCGAACCCCAGGAAGAGCGCCATGAAGATCCAGAGCTGGAACGTCGCGTCGAAGCCGTCCGACATGCCGATCAGCGTCAGCAGGTTGAACGAGTCGTAGCCGTCCTTCCAGTACAAAGCGAGCATCGCCACCAGCATCACCACGGACCCGACCAGGGTGTAGATGAAGAACTTGATGGCGGCGTAGATCCGGTTCGGACCGCCCCAGTACCCGATGAGGAAGTACATCGGGAGCAGGACGATTTCCCAGAACACATAGAAGAGGAAGAAGTCCAGGGCGCAGAAGACGCCGATCAGTCCGGTCTCGAGGAGAAGGAAGAGCGCGAAGTAGGCCTTCACTCCCTTCTCGATGTTGAACGAGTAGGCGAAACACAGGATCCACAGAAGACCCGTGAGGAAGATCAGCGGCAAGCTCAGCCCATCCACGCCGAGGATGTAGTGGATGTGGAAGACCGGGATCCAGCTGCCGTACTCGACGTATTTGAGGTCTTTGGAGAACTCGCCGGACGCGTTGGCGCCGACGGTGAGTTCCCACACCTCGTGCCACAGGTCGGCACCGGTGCGCTCACCCCCCGTGGACGCCATGACGTTCGCGTAGGCAGTCTGAATGGCCCGGCGCTCGTCGTCGGCGGCGAGCTCCATTCCGGCGAGCTCCTCGAGATCGGCCGGAGACCACGCCACCTCCTGGTTCGCCATTCTCGCGTCGACGGACTGGTACAGGACCTTGAGGTCGTCCTGGATTGCCGTTGGTGCCGAATCGACGATCAAGTTCCGTTCACCGCGGAGCGTGGCGGCAGCCGTCTCGCCCTCGTCGCCGTACCCCACGGTCAGCATCACGATCGGGATGAACGTCGCGACCGTGACGCCAAGGGCCGTCCACCGGATGAGGTTCTTGTTGTCACCCGGAAGCAGCAGCACCAGCACCATCCCGACCAGCGGGAGGAAGATGGCCAGCGTGAGCAACATGTCTTGGTCTCTCTCCTCGGGGTCCTCCGGCCTTCCCGGCCAGAGGTCGTCTTGTTCAAACCCTGGATGCGATCTTCACCGCGCGATAAGAGGTCAGCCTGTGGCAAGCACCCACAGGAACAGCACTCCCATGCACACGGCAGTGAACTTCACGTAGTCCTGGATGCGGCCGTTGACCATGCCGCGGAACATCGTCCCGCAAGCCAACGCCAGCGTTCCCGCGCCGTTGACCGCACCGTCGACGACGTATTTGTCGATCTGCCCTGCGAACCAGCACAGGTCCCGGCCGAGCCGCGCCGCGCCGTTGACGATCCCGTCGACGACGCGCTGGTCGAACCGGAGGGTGGCCTCCGCAGCGTCCTTGAACGTCGGCACGACACGGTTGCAGTAGAACCAATCCACGAAGTAGAGGTTCTGCAGGACGCGTCGGTACTCGACGAGGGGCGGGATCTTCGCCACAAAATCGGTGCCCCTCTTCTTCACGAAGAAGTACATCGACCCGAAGATGCCGAAGACCACGGCCACGAGGGACCCGAACAGCAGCGGGTAGTGCACGGCATGGAAGTCGTGGTGGAATTCCTCGACCACTGCCGGAACGCTGCCCTGGGTCTCGACCGCGTCATGGTGATGAACCATGTGGACGGCCTGGGTCGCGAACGCGGCCTTCGCCTCCACGGTCGCGGCGTCCCGGGTCATCAGGTTGTTCACGATCGTCTGATCGTTGACCCGGTCCTGAAACCAGTGTCCGCCGGTGTACTCAGGCTTGACCGGAGTCGCGAACCCCGCCGCGATCACGGCCAGCACGGCCAGCACCTGCAACGGCACGGTCATCTTCCAAGGCGACTCGTGTGCGTGGTCGTACTTCTCCTGGTTGCCCGGCTTGCCCCAGAAGGTCAGCCAGTACAACCGGAACATGTAGAACGCGGTGAGGAACGCGGTGATGCCGCCGAGCGCGAACGGCGCCCACGCCCACCAGGCGCCCTTGAACACGCCGAACGCAGCCGCCTGGCCGAGGATCGCCTCCTTCGACATGAACCCGGAGAGGAAGGGCGTCCCCGCGATGGCGAGGCAGGAGATCAGGAACGTGAGGTGGGTCTTGGGCATCTTGTGCCGCAAGCCGCCCATGTCCTCCATCTCCTGGCTGTGCACGGAGTGGATCACCGAGCCGGAGCCGAGGAAGAGGCACGCCTTGAAGAACGCGTGCGTGAACAGATGGAACATCGCGGCGCCGATCGACCCGACACCGACCGCGAGCACCATGTACCCCAGCTGCGAGCAGGTCGAGTACGCGAGGCCCTTCTTCAGGTCGGTCTGAGCGAGCGCGATGGTGCCGGCGAACAACGCCGTGATGCCACCCGTCAGGGCGATCACCATCAGCGTCGGCGAGGAGAAGTAGTCGCCCGACAGGTATCCCTCTCCCGCCATGAGCGGGAACATGCGCACGATCATGTAGACGCCGGCCACGACCATCGTCGCGGCGTGGATCAGCGCCGACACCGGGGTCGGGCCTTCCATGGCGTCGGGCAGCCAGATGTGCAGCGGGAACTGTGCCGACTTGGTGACACAGCCCATGAAGATCAGCAGCCCCGCGATCGTGAGTTCGGTCTCGTGGCCGATCCACGGTCCGGCACTGGCCCCGAGGAGCCCGACCGATTCCCAGATCTTCTCGAACGAGAGCACGCCCTCGGCTGGCCAGTACTCCGACAGCACCGAGTAGATGAGGAAGATGCCGCCCATGAAGCAAGCATCGCCGATGCGGTTCGTGACGAACGCCTTCTTCGCTGCGTCGCCAGCCGACCGCTTCTTGATGAAGAAGCCGATCAGGAAGTACGAGCAGACGCCGACGAGCTCCCAGAAGATGAAGAGCATCAGCAGGTTGCTCGTGCAGACGCACGCGAGCATCGAGAACGTGAAGAGGCTCAGGTAGAAGAAGAACCTCGGGTAGCGGTCCTCATGCTCCATGTAGCTCTGCGAGTACAGGTGCACGAGGAACGCGACGATCGACACCACCGTGAACATGATCACGGTGATGTTGTCGACGGCGACGTCGAAGTCGAGGATGAACGGGCGCGCGTTCGCGACGTCGCCCGTGACGTCCCCGATGGTGAACCAGTTCATCGACCACGTCGCGGCTTCCTGGATGCCCTCGCTGGAACCCAGGATGACGTAGGCGACCATCATGTAGATGCTGATCGCCAGCGAGCCTCCCACGGCACCCGTCGCGAGCTTGTCGTACCAGCTCGGAAGGCGTCGATTGAAGAACGCATAGACGAAGCCGATCGTCCACGCTGCCAGGGGCAGGGTGACGACGAGCAGCGCAAGGAGAACGAGTTCGGGCATATTTCCGCGATCCTCAGTTCTTCAGCGTGTCCGCCTCGTCCACGTTGACGGAGTTCGTCATCTGGTAGAGGTTCAACAAGATAGCCAGCGCAATGGCCGCCTCCGCAGCCGCCAGGATGATCACGAAGATCGCGAACATCTGGCCGTCCATGCGGTCGACGGGACCCGTGTAACGATTGAGTGCAACGAAGTTCAGCGCAGCCCCGTTGAGGATGAGCTCGAGCCCGCACAACAAGGCGATCGCGTTCTTGCGCGCGACCACGACCCCCAGCCCGAGGCTGAACAGCGCGGCGGCGACGAGCATGTAGCTCTGGAGGCCGATGTCAGGCATCCGGGACCTCCTCCTTGCGACGGCGGGCGATGTACGCCGCGCCACAGAGCACGACCAGCAGCAACACCGAGATGATCTCGAAGGGCAGCAGGTAGTCGGACAGCAGGAACCGACCGATCTCGCCGGTGGTGTTCTCGTCCGCGTGCGGCCCCGCGGCGAGCCCGCCCGTGTCGTTCCATCCGGTGCCCATGATGAGCGCGAGGAGCGCGCCGAACATGATCATGGCCACGGCCAGCCCCGTCGCGGCGGAACGGCCGTACTTCTCCTCCGACGCCTCGGTCATGACCGGGTCGCGGTGGGTCATCATGATGCCGAAGAGAATGAGCACCAGGATGCCGCCGATGTACACGAGCACCTGGGTCACCCCGAGGAAGTCGGCGCCGAGCAGGATGTAGAGGCCCGCGACGCCCGACAGGCTGGCGAGCAGCCAGAAGGCCACCCGCACGATATCGCGCGTCATCATCACCATGATGCCGGGCACCACGGTCATGACCGCCAGGGCGTAGAAGATGATCGTTTCGAAACTCAAGGTCTTGTGCGACCGGGCCTCAGCCCTCGCCGCCCTCCGGTTTCTTGTCCTTCTTGGCTGCTTCCTGGGCCTTCTTCTTGGCTTCCTTCTCGCGCTTCTTCCGCTCCTTCGCCTCCGCCTCGACGACGCCGATGAGCTCGAGCGCCTCCGACTCGCGCGCCCGGTCGTCTGACGACCACGGCATGTCCGTGAGGAGGTTCTTCACCCCGTTGGCGCGGCTGAAGCTCGCGACGTCGAACTCCTGCCCCATGTGGATGCACTCCTTGGGGCACGGCTCGCAGCATAGGTTGCAGAAGATGCACTTGTTCAGATCGAGGACGAACTTGGAGATGTGACAACCGTCACCCTGCCATGCGCCTTCGAAGGCCTCGCGGCTCCCGGCCATCTCGATGCAATCGACCGGACACGCTTTCTCACAGATGTGACAGTGGATGCACTTCTCGCTCTCGAGATAGTGGATGCCACGATGGCGGTCCGGGATGTAGCGCTTCTGTGGAGCACGGTTCTTGGACCCGTACTCGATCGTGATGATCTCCTTGGGCCGAACCATGTAGCGCCAGGTGATGCCCATACCGACGACGATCGTCTTTGCGGAGTCGCTGATGCGCTTCAGGTAGGTCTGCAAAGACATGTCAGGCTCCGACTCCCACGTCGTGACCGAGGCGGCCGGGCTGCTCGAGGTAGCTCTGGTTCTGGAAGCTCTTGGTGCCTTGGATCGTCGAGCGCACCCACCGGATCGTCCCGGCGATCACGACGATGAACCAGAACAGGCCGAACTTGCTCCCGACGCTCCAGTCACCGAGAACCTCGACCGGGAACAACCCCTGCCAGAGCGCGGCCAGCATGAACACCACCATGCCGATGGGCACGAGCACCTTCAGGCACAGGTACATCATCTGGTCGAGCCGGATGCGGGGCAGCGTCCACCGGAGCCACATCTGCACGCAGATGAGGAGGAATGCCTTGGAGATGATCACGCCCGCGCCGAGCAGGTTCGCCCAGAACGGGGACGCCTCGGCGAGCCATTTGTCGAACCCGCCGAAGCCGGTGTACCAACCGCCGAAGAAGAGAACGGCGGCGACCGCCGACACCACGTACATCGCGGCGTACTCCGCCAGGAAGAAGATGGCGAAGCGCATTCCCGAGTATTCGGTGTGGAAGCCGGACACGAGCTCCGACTCCGCCTCGGGCAAGTCGAACGGAGCGCGTTTGCACTCCGCGAGCGACGCGATGTAGAAGATGATGAAGGAGATGACCATGAACGGGTTGCGGAACAGGAACCAGTTCCACATCCACCCGCCCTGCGCATGCACGATGTCCATCATGGACAGGCTGCCGGCGAGCGCCGCGACCGTGACGAGGGACAGCGACAGCGGGATCTCGTAGGACACGACCTGCGTCGCAGCGCGCACCGCACCGAAGATGGACCACTTGTTGTTCGACGCCCAGCCCGCAGCGATGACGCCGATGGCTTCGATCGACCCGATCGCAGCGAGGAAATAGATCCCGAGGTTCAGATCGGCCACGATCAGGTCGGGTCCGAAGGGCACCACCGCGAACACGGCGAACGATCCGACGAAGGCCAGGATCGGCGCCAGCCCGAACAGGAAGCGGTCCGCTCCGTCGGGGACGATGTCCTCCTTCGCGAGCAGCTTCACCCCGTCGGCGAGCGTCTGCAGCGCCCCGTGGGGACCGACCTCCATGGGACCGAGGCGACACTGGATGTGGGCGGAGATCTTCCGCTCCAGCCAGATGCTCACCAGCCCGACGAGGGACACCCAGACCGTGATGCCGAGCGCCCACACGGCGGCGACGCCCGCGAAGGCCCAGATGAAGTCGAGGTCGTTCCCGAAGGCCCACTCGACGAAGGTCGTGTTCATCGATCGACCTCACCCAGCACGATGTCCATGCTCCCGATGATGGCGATGAGGTCGGCCATCATCTGTCCCCGGGAGATCTCCGGGAGCACGTGAATGTTGTGAAACGACGGCGCGCGGCACTTGCACCGGTAAGCGACGTCCTTGCCGTCGCTGACGATGTAGAAGCCGACCTCGCCGCGTGAGTTCTCGATTCGCGTGTACGCTTCGCCCTTGGGCGGCCGTACCTTGGCCTTGATCTTGGGCGACTTGTATTCACCTCCCGGGAGCGCCTCGATCGCCTGCTCGACGATGCGGATGCTCTGCTCCATCTCGCGCACGCGGACCATGTAGCGATCGAGGCAGTCGCCGAGGGTCCCGGACTCGCCCGTCCCGACCGGTACGTCGAACTCGAAGCGGTCGTACACCCCGTAGGGCTGGTCCTTGCGCAGGTCGCGCGCAACGCCGCACCCGCGAAGCACCGGGCCCGTGCACCCGTATTGAAGCGCGGTCTCGAGCGGCAGGATGCCGACGTGCGCCGTCCGCTTGATGAAGATGTCGTTCGCGGACAGGAGGTCGTTGTACTCCTGCACCTTCGGTTTGAAGTAGGTGCAGAAGTCCTTGATCATCCGGACCATGTCGTCCGTGAGGTCGTACGCGACCCCGCCCGGGCGGACGTAGTTGTAGTTGAGTCGTTGCCCCGAGATCGTCTCGAAGATGTACAGGATCTTCTCGCGCTCCCGGAAGCAGTACAGGAACGGCGTGATCGCGCCGACGTCCATTCCGTACGTCCCGACCGCGAGCAGGTGCGACGCGATGCGGTTCAGCTCCTGGTAGATGACGCGGATGTACTGCGCGCGCTCGGGGATCTCGAGGTCGTCGCCGTAGAGCTTCTCCACCGCCATGCAGTAGCCCCAGTTGTTCCCCATGGCGGTGAGGTAGTCGAGGCGATCGGTGTAGAGCACCGACTGCAGGAAGGTGACGCTCTCGCAGTGCTTCTCGAAGCAGCGGTGCAGGTACCCGACGTGGGGATCGCAATCGAGGACCATCTCGCCGTCGGTGCGCACGAGCACCCGCAGCACACCGTGGGTCGCAGGGTGCTGCGGACCCATGTTCAGGAGCATCTCCTCCGTTCGGAGGTCGCTCTCGAAGGCGTCGGGCGCCGTCCCGATCGACTCAGACGACATTGTTCCGGATCCCGTGGTAGTAGTCCGGCGACTTGTAGTCCTTCCGCAACGGGTGGCCCTCCCAGTCCTCGGCGCACAGGATGCGGACGAGGTTGTGGTGCCCGTCGAAGATGATGCCCATCAGGTCGAACGCTTCGCGCTCGTGCCAGTCCGCGGTCTTCCACACGTTCTCGACCGTGGGGATGTGCGGGTCGTCCTTGGAGACGAGGATCTTCACCGCGATACCGAGTCGATCCGCGTCCATTCGCTCGAGGTTGTAGACCGCCTCGAGCCCGTCGTCGCCCCGATCGATCGAGGTCAGACAGCCGAGGCAGTTCATCCCGCACTCGTCGCGCAAGTAGCTCGCGACGTTCGGCCAGTCGCCCGCGGCGATGCGGAGGAACGGCTCGAACGTGTCGAGATCGACCTCGGTGATCTTGTCACCGAAGCGTCCCTGCACCTTGTCCACCATGCTCTTCTGGGCCGCCTTGTCCACCATCTCCCCTACTCCGCGAGAACCGCGGGCTTCTGGCCCTTGCGTTCCTTGTCGAAGATGCGCTCGCGCCGGATCTTTTCCTGGATGCGGAACAGGCCCTCGAGGAGTGCCTCGGGCCGCGGCGGGCAGCCGGGCACGTAGACGTCGACGGGGACGATCCGGTCGACACCCTTCAGCACGTGGTAGCCGTGCTTGATGTAGGGACCGCCCGACACGGTACACGCGCCCATCGCCATGACGTACTTGGGCTCGGGCATCTGGTCGTACAGACGCTTCACGCGGGGCGCCATCTTGTTGCTCACCGTGCCCGCCACGATCATCAGGTCGGCCTGGCGCGGCGTGGCGCGGAACGGGCCCGAGCCGAAGCGGTCGATGTCGTAGCTCGATGCGCCCGTCGCCATCATCTCGATGGCGCAGCACGCGAGCCCGAACGTCATCGGCCACACCGACGAGCGCCGCGTCCAGTTGATCAGCTTGTCTACGTTCGCGATCACGACGTTGTCGCGAGTCGGCGAATCGGTGTTGAGGTTGAGCTCCTGGAAGCTCTCCGGACCCATCGTGTTGTGACTGGTCATCGTGCTGTTCCCGTCACGTTCCCGAGCCGACGGCTTCCGGCTCTTCTTCGACGCGCGGGGCCTGCGGCGTCTGCGCCGGCTCCGGCGGCCCCTGCGATGTCGTTGACTTCACCCAGTCGAGGTCGCCCTTCATCCACACGTACACGAGCCCCACGCCGAGCACGGCCACGAACACCGCGACCTCGATGAACGCGAAGAGTCCACCCCACACGACGAGCTCGTTGTAGACCACCGCCCACGGGAAGAGGAACGCAACCTCCACCTCGAAGATGATGAACACGAGGGCGACCGTGTAGAAGCGCATGTCGAAGCGCACCCAGGCGGAGCCGATGGCGGGCTCACCGCACTCGTAGGTCGTCGAGCGGGCCGGGTCGTTCCCTCGCGGCGCCAGGATCCGGTTGAGGACCGAGATGTTCAGCACCACGAACGCAGCGCCGAACAGCAAACCGAAGAGGACGTTGGCGTACTGGAAACCCATGAAAGCTTCCCGAAGGACCGCGGGGTCCGACCACGAAAACCGTCAACGGAGGTCCCGCCTCGAACGTCATTCTGGAGGCATCCCCCGCCCACCGAACACGGCCCCGTCCGTGAGGGGTCCACGGTCTCCTAAACCGGGGCTGTGCATGGACTTCTGGTGACCCAGGTCCAATCCGCCGGATTATAGCAGCGGCCCTTGTACCCTTCTACCGCCGGAACCCCAACATTCTGGGGACGTTGCGACTTCGGGGCACGGCTGCCGCACTGCACGCAGCTTGCGGATCGGAAACCCTGAGCGAGGCGAAAAAATGGTGCGGCAGGTTTGTCACGC
>NYZC01000211.1 GCA_002686995.1 Phycisphaeraceae bacterium
TGAGCCGCGACACCGCGTACGTCTACGATCGCGGGGATGCGGGCGCAGATGCTGGCCGAGCTTCCCCGGCGGCGCTGGGCGCCGTGGGTGCATCGCGAAGGTGCGTACCTGCTGAACGCGTTGACCGACCGCGGCAACTACAACAAGCAGTACACCGGCGGTGCCGCGGCCGGCTCGGGCGACAACGCGCACGGCCAGTACGGCGTGCTCGGGCTCGTCGGCCTGCAGCGCGCCGGATGGAGCCGCATCAGCAAGCAGCATTGGTCGCGCGTCGACGCTTACTGGCGCGCCGCTCAGCAGAAGGTCGAGGGTGACGGCCCCGCCGGCTGGGCGATCTATACGCTCGATCCCGGCGGGTCGGGCGCGCCGAAGGGGCTGCCGAGCTACACCAACGTGCGCGGGCCGATGACGGCGGGCGCGGTGGCGGTGCTCAGCGCGACCGAGCGCGCGCTGTACGGGCCGAAGATGGACCTCGGCAAGGCCGGCGTGTCGGTGCACCTGCGCAGGGGCCTGTCGTGGATGGACCGGAACTTCACGCTGTCGGACGCCGCCGAGGAGCTCGACCGGTACTTCTACTTCTTCACGATCCAGTCGGTCGGGCGCTACACGGGCTACCGCACCTTCAACGGCATCGACTGGTTCCGCGAGGTGACGGCGCGAATGCTGGCCGAGCAGCAGAGCGACGGCTCCTGGTCGGGCAACAAGGGCAGCCTGCTGTCGACGAGCTTCGCCCTGCTGTACCTGGCGCGGGCGAACGATCCGCTGGCGATCTCGAAGGTCCGCTGGCGGCAGCCCCGCGGCGAGGGCGCAGGCGATGCGGAGACCCCCGTCGAGGCCAGCTGGAACAACCGTCCGCACGACATCTGGAACTTCGTCGACTACGCGAGCGATCGTTACGAGGTGTCGACGACGTGGCAGATCGCGGAGCTCTCGCAGCCGCTCTACGAATTGATGGAAAGCCGGATGATGTACCTGGCGACCGACGAGCGCCTGCGCCTCAGTGACGACCAGGTCGCGAAGCTGCGCGCGTACGTCGACGCCGGCGGCCTGCTCGTGACCAATCCCGACGGCAGCGGCACGCCGGCGATCGCGTCGATCCAGCGGCTGGCGAAGCGGATGTTCGAAGATCGCGGCTACCGCCTGGAGAAGATCGGGACCGATGACCCGATCCGGCACATCCACGCGGTCAAGGTCAACCTGCCGATGCAGATGGTGCACAACGGCATCCGTCCGCTCATGGTGCACTTCACGCGGGACGTCGGGCGCGAGCTCCAGCGGTTCAACACGGCGCACCCGGCGTTCAACGCGCTTTCCAACCTCTACCTGTTCACCGTGGGCAAGCGGCCGCAGCAGTCGCGACTGCTGAACGACTTCGTCGTGCGTCGCGAGCATGCGCCGTCCCGTTCGCTGTCGGCAGCGCGCATCCGCCACGACGGCAACTTCGATCCGGAGCCGCGCGCCCTCGAGCAGCTCCAGGCGATTCTCGCGAACGACCACGACATCGATCTCTCGCTGTCGACGCTGAGCGCGTCGGAGCTGGATCGCCAGCGGATCGCCTTCCTGACGACGATCGGGCGGTTCGAGCTGAAGGACGCCGAGGTGGCGGCGCTGCGCCGGTGGATCGAAGGCGGCGGCACGCTCTGGATCGACGTCGCCGGCGGCGGCCAGGAGGCGATCGAGAGCCAGCGCATGCTGGTCGCGAAGCTGGCGCCCGACGCCCAGCCGAAGCTGATGGGGCGGCGCGATCCGATCATCTCGGGGCGCGACCTGGACGGCGGCCTCGACTGCCGTCGCGTGCAGTACCGGCGCTACGCGTTGCGGGTGATGGGCCGACGCATCACCCCGCAGCTCGAGATGATCCAGATCGACGGGCGGCCCGCGATCATCTACTCGACCGTCGACCTGACGGCGGGCGTGGCCGGTCTGAACCACTGGGGCATCTTCGGATACTCGGTGACCTCGGCGCGCAATTTGGTGACCAACGGCTGCCTCGCGGTGATGGACGACAGCGAAACTGCGCCGGCATCGGCATCACGTTGATCGCGGCCTACGAACCCTCACCCCATACCCCATGCTTGCCGAGCAGCTCACCATCGAAGACGTGATCGCCGGCCGACGCCGCTTGAGCGCCGACGAGGCCATGCTGCTGTACGAGCAGGCCTCGATGCACGATCTCGGAGAATGGGCCAGTGCGATGTGCACGCGCATTCACGGCTCGTCCCGCCGCACCTACGTCATCGACCGCAACATCAACTACACCAACGTCTGCTCCGCCCACTGCACGTTCTGCGCCTTCCGGCGCGACGAAGGCGACGCCGAGGCCTACACCCTCTCGACGGCGCAGCTCCACGAGAAGGTCCGCGCCCTCGTCGACATCGGCGGCACGCAGGTGCTGCTGCAGGGCGGCATGCATCCCGACCTGCCCCTTTCGTTCTACGAGGATCTGCTGGCGGGCCTGAAATCCGGGTTCCCGACGCTGCACGTGCACGGTTTCAGCCCGCCCGAGTTCGTCGAGTTCGTCGCGGTGCTCGAGGTCGACGGGTTTCCGGTGACCGCGCCGGGCCGCAGCCACGAGCTTCCGGACGACGTCTGGCAGCTGAAGCTCGAGGCGATCATGCGCCGACTGATCGATGCCGGGCTCGACTCGATCCCCGGCGGCGGCGCCGAGATCTTCGCCGAGCCCGTGCGCCGGCGCATCGGCCTGGGCAAGGCGACGGCCGACCAGTGGCTGGACGTCATGGCCTGCGGCCACCGACTCGGGATGCTCACCAGCGCGACGATGATGTTCGGGCACGTCGAAGGCGTGGCCGACCGCATCGACCACATGATGCGCATCCGCGACGCCCAGGATCGCGCGCTGCGCGAGGGCTGGCCGGGCCGCTACGTGTCGTTCATCAGCTGGCCGTTCCAGCGGGAGAACACGCCGATGGGCCGGCTGCCCGACTGGGACGAGGCCGACGGTCCGTTCCCCGGCGACGAGCCGGAACACCCGCGCGCCGGCCTCTGCCTGCGCATGGCCGGCGCCACCGAGTACCTGCGCATGCAGGCGCTGTCGCGCCTGGTCCTGGACAACGTGCATTCCATCGGGGCGTCATGGGTGACCATGGGCCCGAAGATCGGCCAGCTCGGCCTCTTCTACGGCGCCAACGACATGGGCTCGGTGATGATGGAGGAGAACGTCGTCAGCGCCGCCGGGACGACTTATTGTCTCGACGAGCCGGTCCTGTGTCATCTCATCCGCGCCGCCGGGTTCGTCCCGGCGCAGCGCGACAATCGTTACGACCTGGTCCGCATCCACGACGGACCGGACGCGCCCGATCTGCAGGTCGACGACTGGTCGCGCCACCGGACGCAGCGCCTGCATGTGGAAACGGCTGACGCGCCGTAACGCTCGATCCGCGCATCAAAGCCCCCCCTGCCAAGGGGGTTGGGGGGGCGTCCGAATTCTGTCGAATCCGGCTACGAAGCTGGCGCGTGATCGGGCCAGGTCGCGAGAGATCGCCGATTCCGAATTCTGTCGAATCCGGCTACGAGTCGCTCTCATCCACCAGCTCTTCCAGCTCGCCCAGCATGTCGTCATCGAAGAAGCGATCCTGCGGCCCCTCGGACCGGTCGCGATCTCCGCGCGGGCCCCGGCGGTCATGCTCGCCGCGCGGGCCGCGGCGGCCGTGCTCGCGGTGAGGACCGCGGCGGCCGCGATGCATGCCCGGGCCCTGGTCGCCGCGGTGCCGGCGCATCCCGCGGTGCATCCGCTCGCGTCTCATGTGCTTCATCTTCTGCCACTTCTCCGCGCCGACGATCGACCGGCTGGCCAGCATCTGCTTCACGCCGTGCTTGCGCATGGCGATCGACGCCTGGCCGACGCGCTCGACCGCGGCCATGACGGCGGCCTCGTCGGGCGCGTCCTGCTGCATCAGGTGCTGCAGCTCCAGCCGGGCCCGGTCGCGCTCGGCCTTGAGGTCGATCTGCGCGCGGCGCGCCTCGTAGCGGATCCGGCGAAGCTCCTTCGCCTGGTCCTCGCTCAGCCCCAGCGCCTTCATCGCCTCCGGGTCGTGGAGGATCTTGCAGAACGGCTCGTGTCCGCCGCGCCCGCGCCGCCGGCCCTCGCCGGGTTCGGCCAGCGCCGTCGAAGCCGCGAGCACCACGATCAGCGTGATGGGAAGTATCCTTGTCATGACTGGCTCCTTACGTTGTCGGCCCGTCGTCGGCCGGGTTCCGGGATTCCAACGATGACGAGAAGGATCTATATGCAACGCCTGGTGCGGCCGACTATGAACGACCGCGCCGCCCGGACCGTCGGGCGGGAACGACGCCCGCGGCACGAGCCTTCCTCCATGTCTTTCATCTCCCGACTGCGCATGCTCACGACCTTCGGGCGCGGCGTCGCCCTGGGGCTCGCCCCGGCCTCGGCGGAGCGCGATCCCGTCGAGCTCTTCGGCGAGTGGTTCGAGCAGGCGAAGCGCGCCGGCGTCCTGCTGCCCGAGGCGATGACCGTCGCCACGAGCACCCCCGACGGCCGGCCTTCAGCCCGCATGATGCTCCTGAAGGGGGCCGACGCCGACGGCTTCGTCTTCTTCACCAACCGCGACAGCCGCAAGGGGGGCGAGCTGGAGGCGAACCCCAGGGTGGCGCTGGTGTTTCACTGGGCCGTGCTCCAGCGCCAGGTCAGGGTGGAAGGTGACGCCGTCCGGGTCAGCGACGAAGAGTCTTACGAATACTTCCGCACGCGTCCTCGCGGCAGCCAGATCGGGGCGTGGGCGTCACGGCAGAGCAGGGCGCTGGGCCGCCGCGGTGAGCTCGAGGATCGCGTCCGCGACTTCGAGGCGAAGTTCAGCGGCGAGGGCGTGCCGCTCCCCCCGTTCTGGGGCGGCTTCCGGCTCAACCCGGAGCTGATCGAGTTCTGGCAGGGTCGCGCCAGCCGCCTGCATGATCGGCTCTCCTTCGAGAGGGACGATTCCGGAGCCTGGGCCACGAAGTGGCTGTACCCGTGAGCGGTTCAGGGGTCAGAGTGAGAAGACGTCAGACGCAGGAAGAAACAAGGCGCCGCTACGTGGCGCCGAGCCTCATCCCGTCCCACTTCCACAGGGTCGTCGGTCCCATCGGGGCCGGGGCCGCGAGGCAGCCGCGGTGCTGATCGCCGACGGGCAGATCGATCATCGACCACCGCGCCGCTTCGTCGGCGTCCGGCGCCGTCCAGAGCAGGCGCGCCGCGTCGTCCGGCCCGAGCGACACCTCGAACCGGTTCAGCGCGATCGAGAGTCCCTGGCCCTGGGCCTTGATGTATGCCTCCTTGCGGGTCCAGCAGTCGAAGAACGCCGTGTCCTGCTGTGCGCGGTCCAGCGCGCGCAGCGTCCGCACCTCGCCCTCGGTGAAGAACCTCTCGGCCAGCCCCTCCTCGACGATATTCGATCGGATCATCTCGATGTCGACGCCGAGCGCCCGATCCCGGGCCACCGCCACGAGGGCGCGGCCGCGGGAGTGCGACGTGTTGAACGTCCAGGGGGCCTGCGCCGCCGGCAGCGCCGGCTTGCCGAAGGCGTTGTGCCGGTACGGCGATCCGATCCAGGGGGCGTCGAGGTAGCGGCTCAGCACGTCCCGCAGCATGGCGCGGCGCACGATGAATCGTCGCCGGTCCCGGTCGAAGCGAAAGCGGTCCGCGCGCTCGCGCTCGTCGGGTGACAGCACCCGGCGCATCGCGTCGAAGTCGTCCGCGTGATCATCGACATCGGCGCGCCACACGTGGATCGCGTCGTCAGTGATCGTCGGCGATGGGGCGGGTGAGCGCCAGTCCATGAGAATCGGGGGTCGGATTCCGGGGTCCGGGTTTCGGGTTCCGCCCACAAACTAAACCCGACGACCCTGCCTCGCACTCACGACCGGTACCCGGAACCCGGAAACCCGGCTCCCGTACTTGCCCATCTTGCCCAGATCAAACCGTGTGTGAATTAACGCTTGACGCCTTCGGACCCAGGGGTATACTCCGGATACGCGATCATCTGCAGGGAATGAGAGACGCGCGATGAAAGCATGCCACCATGAAGTTGGGCGCATGGGCCGGAAGCGCCTGTCCCGCGCCCTGGTTTCGACCCCTGCGCCGCACCCGCACGATCAACGACCGACCCCCACCACGATCTGACACGGAGATCAGCATGGACTCGAGCAGCCCCCGCACCGCGAAGCGCCTGAACCTCCCTCGCCGCAGCCGCCGGTCCGGGGCCCCGACGCGCGTGCCGCCGCGCGTCCCGAAGCTCGAGTCGCTCGAACAGCGGCTGCTGCTTTCGGGCGATCCCGCCACGGGCGACCCGATCACGGGCGGGCCCGACTCGATCGCCGAGATCCACGGCTTCAAATGGAACGACCGAACGCCAACGGCGAGCGCGACGCGGGCGAAGGCGGACTCGCCGGCGTGAAGATCTTCTCGGATCTCAACTTCAACGGGCAGCCGGATCCGGGCGAGCCGACCGCCTTCACGATGTGGAACGATCCGAACACCACGCATGATGAGGCGGGTCACTACTGGATGGCGGTGGGAGAAGGCGTGCAGGCCGTCCGCGAGATCGTGCCCGACGGATTCGTCCAAACCGCGCCCGGCGCTTCCGCGGCGGTCGTCCGCTCCGACACCACCCGTGTCAACGACGGCATCGCGCTCGACCTGGACCTGACCGGCGCCGGGGCCGCGGCGACCTCGGCCGGCGTCGTCGTCGAGCTCGAGTTGACGGTCGTCTGGCCGGACACGTGCGGCTCGATTCTTTCGCATGAGACCACGCACACGGTCGACGGCAGCGTGATCTTCGTCGAGCTGTTCGGCGTGCAGGAAGGGGACGTCTGCGCCGAGGTCATCTTCCCGCAGAGCGAGACGGTGCGCGTCGACGGCCTCGAGGCGGACGATTACCTGGTCGTGGCCACGCTGAACGAGGACCTGCGTCGATTCGGCACCGGCGAACCCGGCTTCGTCGAGACGCTCATGGTCGAGGGCGGCGTGCTCATCGACGACGGCGCGCACGTCATCGAGATCGTCGCGGGCGACGTGATCGACGGGCTCGACTTCGGCAACCACCGCGTCGAGCCGCCGACCGGCTCGATCCACGGTCTCAAGTTCGAGGACGTCAATGCCAACGGCGAGCGCGACGCGAACGAGCCGGGTCTGGCCGGCGTCACGGTCTACCTCGACCTGAACCGCAACGGCGCGCTCGACGACGGCGAGCCGTCCGCCGAGACGATGGGGCCCGATCCCGCGGGCGCGTTCGAGCGGGTCGGTCATTACTGGATCGACGGCCTTCCGGCCGGCGACTACATCGTGCGCGAGGTCGTGCCCGACGGCTTCGTGCAGACGTTCCCGCTGTCCGATGCGGCCTCGCCCCTGGAGACCGGGGCGCACTTCGTCATTCTCGGTCCCGGCGACGTCGTCGACGGCGTCAACTTCGGCAACCACGAGATCGAGCCGCCCACCGGATCGATCCACGGCCTGAAATGGGCGGACCGGAATGCCAACGGCGAGCGCGACGCGAACGAGCCGGGGCTTCCCGGCGTCACGATCTACGTCGACCTGAACCGCAACGGCGCGCTCGACGCGGACGAGCCGTCCGCCGTCACGATGAGCTTCGGTCCGGACGGCACCACGGCCGGCAGCGGCGTCTACTGGATCGACGGTCTTCCCGCCGGCGAGCACATCGTGCGCGAGGTCGTGCCGGACGGGTTCGTGCAGACGTTCCCGCGGGCGATCCCCGCGTCGCCGTCCGAGGTCGGGGCGCACTTCGTCGTGCTCGAGCCGGGCGACGTCGTGGACGGACTGGATTTCGGCAACCATCAGATCCTGCCCCCCACCGGATCGGTGCACGGGCAGAAGTGGAACGACCTGAACGGCAACGCCGCGCGCGACCCGGACGAGCCGGGCCTTCCCGGCGTCACGATCTTCGTCGACCTGAACTTCAACGGACAGCCCGACGACGACGAGCCGCGCGCGATCACGATGGAGGACGATCCGGACACGTCGGTCGACGAGTCCGGCGCCTACTGGCTCGAGGACGTGCCCTCCGGCGAGCGGGTGGTGCGCGAGGTCGTGCCCGACGGCTTCATGCAGACCTTCCCGCCGAGCTTCGATTTCCTGCCGCCGGCGGATGCATCGAACCCGACCGCGCCGGCCATCTTCCCGAACGGCGTCCACTTCGTGTTCGTCGAGCCGGGCGGCCGGCTCGAGGGGATCGACTTCGGCAACCAGGAAGTGCGCCCCGCCTCGATCCATGGCCTCAAGTGGGCCGACCTGGACGGCGACGGTCAGCGCGACAGCGACGAGCCCGGCCTGGCCGGCGTCGTGATCTTCTCGGACCGCAATCACAACGGCATTCCGGACGAGGGCGAGCCGCGCGCGGTCACGATGGAGGACGATCCGACCACGGCGGTCGACGAGACCGGTCGGTACTGGCTCGAACAGCTCGATCCGGGATCGCACGTCATTCGCGAGGTCGTGCCGGACGGGTTCATCCAGACGTTCCCCATCGGCCCGATCCCGCTGTACCCGGCCTCGGAGCCCGAGGCGCTGATCTACCTGCCGCCAGGCGCCCATTTCGTGTTCCTCGGCTCCGGCCAGCACGTCGACGGCATCGACTTCGGCAACCAGCCCGTCGATCCCGGTTCGATTCACGGCACCAAGTGGGTCGATCGCGACGGCGACGGCGAGCGCAGCAGCGGCGAGCCGGGGTTGCCCGGCGTCGTGATCTATTCGGATCTGAATCAGAACGGCGTGCTCGACGACGACGAGCCGCGCGCGGTGACCATGGAGGACGATCCGTCGACCAGCGTCGACGAAACTGGCCGGTACTGGCTGGACGATCTCGATCCCGGACGGCAGGTGATCCGCGAGGTCGTGCCGGACGGCTTCCGCCAGACCTTCCCGAACATCTACTTCGAGGGCGACCCGAGCCTGCCCGACATTCTGCCGCCGGGTGCGCACGTCGTCTTCCTCGGCTCCGGGCGACGTCGTCGACGGCGTCGACTTCGGCAACCGGGAGATCGCGCCGCCCACCGGCTCGGTACACGGCCGCAAGTGGCTCGATCGCAACCGCAACGGCGTGCAGGACCCGAGGGAGCCCGGACTGCCCGGCGTGGTCATCTACGCGGATCTCAACAACAACGGCGAACTGAGCAATCACGAGCCGCACGCCGTCACGATGGCGGACAACCCGTTCACGGACTTCGACGAGTCGGGTCTCTACTGGATCAACGGCCTGGAGCCAGGCACGCACATCATCCGCGAGGTCCTGCGACCGGGCATGGTGCAGACCTTCCCGAACCCGGACGAAGGCGGATTCCACGAGGTGCGCGTCGAGCCCGGCGCCGGTGTCGACGGCATCGACTTCGGCAACCGCCGCTTCACGATCTTCGGCGACCTCACGCTCGACTGGCGCGTCGGCCTCGATGATCTGCAGATGGTGCTGGCGCACTTCACCTACAACGTCGACGTCGGTGACGTGGGGATGGGCGATGCGACGGGACCGGACGGCATGCCCGACGGCATCGTGGGCTCGCACGATCTCATGGTCGTGCTCGCCAACTTCATGAACGAGGTCGACCCGGTCGCCGCGCCCCTCGACCCGTGGCAGGGCTGGACGGCGAGCAGCCGTTCCGCCGGCATCGGGCGCAGCGTGCTGGACGTCATCGCTGACGGCGACGAGGGCGATTATCTCGGCGGCCTGCTGGTGGATCGGGTGCTCTGATCGGGTGCTCCGGAGGGCTGCGGAACGGCGACCTCCTCCACGGCGCCGCGCAGGTGAACGGGTTGCATACCCCGCAACCCGTCCGCCCATCCGTGCGGAGCCGTGCTATTTGCTGATCGGCGGTCGAAATAACCATTGACCGGGCTCTGACTCGGGTTAGAATGCTTTCTGAGGCGTTTTCGGGCGTTCGTGGGTTCGGCGAACTCCACGACGCGTGGCAGAGAGCGACACGTTCACGATGTTTGGGTTCTGGAAGAGATTCTTTCGCCTGCGACCGGCGCCCCCGGTCGTGCTGGTGACGGCACGCGCGCAGCCCGCGTTCGAGCGGCTCGAGCCCAGGGTGCTCCTGAGCGCGTCGTCCGACTCGCTGGTCGATGCGCCGATCGACGCCACGCAGAAGCAGGCGCTGATCGACGGCCTGAACCAGGTCGAGCAGTTCGGCGAAGACCTCGACACGGCCGGCGAGCTGGCCCATGCGCTGCCGATCGTGGGCGGGTCGCTGGGAAGCATCCTCGATGTCGGCGAGGTGCTCGCCGAGGCGTTCGTCGACCGCGTCGCCGATCCGGTGTCGGGGTACCTCGAGACCGACGCCACCCCGACGACGAACGAACTGGTCAACAACGTGCTCGAGACGCTGACGCGCACCGTCGGCGACCTCGACCTCGACGTCGATCCCGCGATGGTGTCGGGCGGCCTGATCGACGGCCAGGAGCTTCAGTTCAACCTCGTCGTCAACGCGACGCGCACCACCGACCACGCGATCGACCTCGGCACGGAGGCGGACGATCTGAGCCTGAGCCTCGACGCGGCCGCGAGCGTCACGCTCGTGTCGCAGCTCTCGATGGACCTGACGTTCGGGTTCGACCTCGCCGCCGGCCTCGACCCGACGGAGCGCTTCTTCGTCCGCATCCATGCGCTGCAGGCGAGCGCCGACGTCGACGTGTCGGACCTCGCGGCGGACGTCACCGTCGGCATCGCCGGCGGGTCGATCACCGGGGGCATCATCGATCTCGACGCGGACCTCGCCATCGCGATCATCGACCCCGGCGGCGACGGCAACCTGACGCTCAGCGAGATGCAGGGCAACGTCATCGGCGACCTGACCTCGTTCACGCCGACGGGATCGATCAACGTCAACCTCCCGGTATTCGTCACGATCGGGACCTTCTCGGTCAATGCCGCGGTCACCCTCACCGACGCCGACCTGTTCGCCGGGCCGGCACCGGTGTTCGACACGACGAACTTCAACGACCTGCTGGACTTCGACGAGATCACGCCCGCGGGCCTGTTCGACTTCATCCGCCAGCTCGGCATGCGGCTCGGCGAGTTCACCGGCGCGCCGGACTTCGAGATCGACGTGCCCTTCTCCGGGGGGCAGCGGCTCGCCGACCTGCTCGGCGTCGCGACGGCGTTCGGAAGCAACGTCACCGACCAGCTGCTGACGACCGTCGACGAGGACCTCGTGCCCACGTTCGACACGGTCCAGCAGTTCGTCGCCCAGCTGGCCCCGTTGCTCGGGGTCGACCCGTCCGTGCTCGATCCGCAGTTCGACCCGGCGACCGACGAGCTGTCCTTCGTCCTGCAGTTCGACCACGCGTTCGCCAACCGCAACTTCCCCATCGACTTCAGCTTCGGGGCCGGTCCGCTGGCAAGCGTCATGGCCAGCGGCACGGTCACGCTCGGGGCGTCGGTGAGCCTTTCGATGACGCTCGTCGCCGACCTGACGCCGCCCGTCGGCGACCCGATGCTCAGCGAGCGCCTGTACATCGAGAACGGGTCGGTGAACGCCGCCGTCGACGTCTCCGCCACGAACTTCAGCGCGATGGCGACCCTGGGCTTCCTGGGCATCGCCGTGACCGGGGCGTCGATCACCGGGACCGGTGAGATCACCATGGCGCTCATGCCCGAGGGCGGCTCGCCCGGCGGGCGGCTCACGCTGCTGGAGCTGATCAACAAGGCCGCGCTCAGCCCGACCGCGATTCGCGGACCCCCGGTGCTGATGAGCGACATCAGCGCGACGCTGCCGGGCGTCACCGTGAAGAACGATTTCCTGGGCGTGATCCCCGGGACGCCGACGATCACGGTCAACGTCCCGGACTTCGACGACGTCTCCTCGGCCGTGCCGAGCTTCAACGCGGACATGGATCCGCTGCTCGACTTCGAGCACCTTTCGTTCGCGAACATCGTCGACGGTCTCGGCGGCGTCAGGGATTTCTTGAGCAGCGTCGCGGACTTCGGGTTCCTCGGCGACCCGCTGCCGCTGGTGAACCTCTCCGTCGGCGACATCGTCGACTTCGCCGCGTCGTTCGTCGCGGCGATCGACGACCTGGCGACGAACCCCGCCTCGACGATCCAGGACGTCGAGCAGCGGATCAACGTGGCGCTACCGTCCGGGAGCACCGCGACCCTCTCGGTCGCCGGCAGCGACCTGCTCGTCGACATCGCGTTCTCGGCCTCGGCCGGCCCGACGAACTACCCGCTGAACCTCGACCTTGCGGCGCTCGCGAGCCTCGTCACCGGCGGCGTCACCGAGCTTTCCGGCGTGACGAGCCTGGTGGAGGTCAGCGCCAGCGCGGACCTGTCGGTTACCGCGAACGCGATCCTCGACATCGATTTCGGCATCGACCTTTCGAACCCGGCGACCCCGGTGCCGTTCGTCGCCGACACGACCGGCCTGACCCTCGACGCCCGGCTGGTGGCGAACAACATCGGGGCCGAGGCCTCCGTCGGCCCGCTGGGCATCTTCGTCAGCGGCGGCGTCGCGGCGATCAACGAGGACGGCAACCCGGCCACGACCAACCCGGCGGTCTTCACTGTCGGCCTGGACAGCGGCGGCGCCGACGGTCGCTTCGAGATCAACGAGCTGGGCACCGGGATCGTGAACATCGGCCTCGTCGGCGGCGTCAGCGCCGACCTGCCGCTGTTCTTCCCGACCGCCGGCAACCCGCTGGGCGGATCGAGCCCCGGCAACGAGCTGGTGATCACGATCCCCAGCCTCACGGCGATGCTCAACGGCAACGTGGGGTCGGTGACGATCACCACGCCGGACATCGCGGCCCAGTTCTCGATCCTCGACCTGCTGAACAACCTGGGCTCGGTCGTCGACGGCCTGGACGCGTTCCTTGCGACCGTGCAGAGCATTCTCGACTTCGAGGTGTTCGGGAACCTGTCGCTGCCGCTGATCGGCGGCAAGCTCAAGGACGTCGCGCAGTTCATCGGCGAGGTGCGCTCGACCCTGCTGCCGGCCCTGGGCAGCCCGGCCGGCAAGACCGTCGAGCTGGTGCAAACCGCGCTGTTCAACGCCCTGGGCCCGAACAACCTCGACCTGCTCGTGCTCGACCCGAACTTCGACGGCGTGGCCGGCCTGACCTTCGCCGACGTGCCGTTCAGCACGGGCAGCGGCGAGGTGTTCTTCGATCTCGAGCTGGACCAGACGCTGTTCACCGCCAGCACGAGCATCGACTTCGACATCGGCATTCCCGCGCTGCGCCTCGACGTCATGGGGGACGTGATGGTCGAGCTGGCGTGGAATCTCGATCTCGGGTTCGGCGTCAGCAACACGGAAGGGTTCTTCGTGGACACTTCCGCCGCGAACGAGCTGGCGGTGTCGCTGATGGTCACGACCCCCGGTCTCGCCGCGCAGGGGACGCTCGCCTTCCTTCAGCTCGACGTCGAGGACTTCGACCCGAACGACCCGGTCGACCCGGATCCCGCGAACAGCGAGACGAAGCTTCAGCTCGACTTCTCGGTCAACCTGGTCGACCCCGGCGGCGGCAGCCGCCTGACCCTCAACGAGATCGTCAGCCCGGCGTTCGACCTCGCCAGCATGGTCAACGCCCGCGCCACCGGCTCTGCGCAGGTAAACCTGCACACGGTACTCAGCTTCGGCGGCTCCGCGGTGTTCCCGTCGCTGGCCGCCGACTTCCAGCTCTTCTGGAACTTCCTGAACGCGGACACCTCGAACCCGCTTTCGTTCGGCGACGAGCCCACGGTCGCGTTCAACGACATCAGTCTCGATCTGGGATCGTTCTTCTCCGACTTCATCAGCCCGATCCTCGGCACGGTGCAGCAGATCCTCGAGCCGATCGAGCCGCTGCTCGACCTGCTCACGGCGCGCCTGCCGGTGCTTTCGGACCTGTCGTTCACCCGCAGCCTGCTCGACGGGAACAACGACGGCAGCGTGACGCTGCTCGAGGTCGCGGGCGTCGTCACGGGCAGCCCGACGCTCGCGTTCATCCAGTCCATCGTCGAGATCGCGGACCTCATCCTCGACATCCCGACGCCCGGCGCGGGGGAGAACCTGATGATTCCGCTGGGCTCGTTCGACCTGTCGGGCGGTCCGGACATCCGCGGCCTGGCCGACCTGTCCGGGGTGAACCCGAACGTCACCGGCGCGGTCGCCGACATCGCGACGCAAGTCGGCAACGTCGTCGGGAACAGTTTCGCGACCGAGGCCGCCAGCTTCATCGGCGATCTCGACCTCGGCGGCGTGTCCGGCGCGATGCCGCTGCAGTTCCCGATCTTCGAGAACCCGACGAGCGTGTTCGGGCTGTTCCTCGGCCGCGACATCAACATGTTCCTCTACGACATGCCGGCCCTGGAGGTCGGGGCGTCGCTCAGCGTGTTCTTCCCGCTGCTCGGGCCGCTGGGCATCGAGCTGGTCGGCAGCATCGGGGCGTCGGCCGACTTCGCCTTCGGCTACGACACGCGCGGCCTGGTCGATTTCGTCGGCAGCCTCGACCCCGCGGACCTGTTCAACGGGTTCTTCGTCTCCGATCGCGAGAACGCCGACGGCACGGGCGCGGACGTGGCGGAGCTGGAGATCACCGGCGCGATCGAGGCGTTCGGGGCGATCAACGTCGTCGTCGCGTCGGCGGGCGTCGGCGGCGGGCTGTTCGCGACGCTCCTGGGCAACCTGAACGATCCCGACGGCGACGGGAAGGTGCGCATCAACGAGCTGATCGACAACTTCCCCGGCTGCATCTTCGACTTCAGCGGCGAGTTCAAGGCCGGGATCAGCGCGTTCGTCAAGCTGGGCATCTGCCCGTTCTGCGTGAAGCTGAAGAAGACGATCGCCGAGGTCACGCTCTTCAGCTTCGACTTCGGCTGCGGCAAGGGCACGCCGCCGCTCCTGGCGAGCGACCTCGGGAGCGGGGTGCTGAGGCTGAACATGGGCCCGAACGCCGGCGTCCGAACGTTCGGCGACACGTCGGACGGCGAGGAGAACTTCGTCGTCAACCACATCGGCGGCACCGCGGGCGACGAGACGGTCGAGGTCGTCGCGTTCGGCTTCGCGCAGGAGTACACCGGCGTCGCGTCGATCACCGCCGACGGCGGCAACCAGGACGACCGGATCACGATCCAGGGCGGCGTGCTGGCGGACGTGAACTTGCGCGGCGGGCCCGGCCACGACACGATCAGCAACTTCGGCCTGGGGCTCGCGACGATCCACGGCGACGCCGGCGACGACATCATCACGAGCGGCCCCTTCGGCGGCATGCTCTTCGGCGAGGAGGGCGACGACACGATCCTCGGCGCGACGAGCATCGACGGGATCGCCGGTGCGACGGGTGCCGACACGATCGACGGCGGCGACGACGACGACAACCTCGAGGGCGGGGCCGGCGTCGACAACATCATGGGCGGACCGGGTCTCGACTTCATCTCCGGCGGGCCGGGCAACGACGTGCTCGACGGCGGTGACGACAACGACACGATCAACGGCGACGAGGACGACGACGACGCCGACGGCGGCCCCGGTAACGACACGATCTCCGGCGGCCCCGGCACCGACACGCTTTCGGGCGACGAGGGGGAGGACGTCATCCAGGGGCAGGCGGGGGCCGACACGCTCGAAGGGGGCGACGACGACGACGAGTTGTTCGGCCACATCTTCGATTCCGGTGACGCCGATCCGGACGACAACGCCGTGGACACGCTGCGCGGCGACGCGGGCAACGACGAGCTACACGGCCAGGGCGGCAACGACATCCTCGACGGCGGCCTCGACACCGACGACCTGTTCGGCGAGGCCGGCCACGACACGCTGCGCGGCGGCGCCGGCTCCGACACGCTGTTCGGCGGTCCGGGCAACGACTTCATGATCGGCGGCGACAACGTCGTCGAGGGTCCGGACGGCAGCGACACGATGTACGGCGAAGGTGGCGCGGACGTGATGATCGGCGACGACGGCTCGATCACGAGCCCGTCGATCGTGACGCTGCTGTCCGGCGGCGCCGCGGACATGATGTTCGGCGGCGACGACGCCGACACGATGCACGGGCAGGGCGGCAACGATGTGATGGAAGGTGGCGCCGGCGGCGACACGATGTCCGGCCAGGAGGGTGTCGACACCATTCGGGGCCAGAGCGGCGACGACGACATCTCCGGCGGTCCCGACGGCGACTTCCTCTTTGGCGGGTCGAACGACGACGACATCCAGGGCGACGGCGGACCTGACGAGATCCACGGCGGCAGCGAGAACGACGACATCTGGGGTCACAGCCCGTCCGGCGCCGGCGACGACGCGGCGGTCGACACGATCTTCGGCGAGGGCGGCGTCGACGTCGTGCACGGCGACGACGGCCCCGACGTCATCTTCGGCAACGGGGGCGACGACGATCTGAACGGCGACTACCTCATCGCCCGAGTAGAGCATGAGCTGCGACA
>NYZC01000212.1 GCA_002686995.1 Phycisphaeraceae bacterium
CGGGGTCCGACCTCTTCGACACCATCCTCGTCACCGAGAACTACCCCGCCGCGCCGCAGGAATCGCCGCTCGATATCGCCGACGTCTACTACGACGCCCACAGCAGCTTCCCCCTGGCCCTGATCATCATTCCGGGCGACCGGCTGCGCCTGCTGCTGATCCGCGACGCGGCCCGGTACTCGGACCGGACCGTCGAGCGCATGCTCGATCACCTCGAAGCGCTCCTCGGCGCGATGGGTGACGATGACGATCCGCGACTGGGCGATCTGCCCCGGCTCGGCGCCGTCGAACGGCACCGCCTCGAGATCGAGTGGAACGACACGGCCCGGCCCGCTCCCGATGATCGCGACCTCGTCCCCCGGCAGATCGAGCATCGCGCGGCAGCGCACCCCAAGGCGGCCGCCGTCATTCACGAAGGGCGAACGCTGACGTACGGCCAGCTCATGGAGCGCGCCGACGCGATGGCGCGCGGCCTGCGACGCATGAACGTCGGACGCGGCGATCGAGTTGGCATCTGCATGAATCGCTCGCCGGAGATGATCGTCGGCATTCTCGCGGCGCTGAAGGCCGGCGCCGCGTACGTGCCGCTCGATCCGACCTATCCCGCCGCACGCCTCGCGCACATGATCGACGACGCCTGCCTCGCCGTGCTGATCACCCGGGAGCGTCTTCAACCGACGATCGGCGACGTCTCGTGCCGCGTCGCCTGCATCGAGTCCGAAGCGCTGAACGTCGCGCCCGATACGACCGACACCGAGGCGGTGACCCTCGAGCCCGATGATCTCGCTTACGTGATCTACACGTCCGGCTCCACGGGCACCCCCCGTGGGGTGATGGTGAGCCACGCGAACCTGTGGCATTCGACGACGGCCCGATCGGCCTACTACGAGGAGCCGGTCGGTTGCTTCCTCCTGCTCTCGAGCTTTTCGTTCGACAGCTCGGTCGCCGGGTTGTTCTGGACCCTGACGCAGGGCGGCGCCATCTGCATCCCCGCCGAAGCACGGGCGATCGACACGCCCTACCTCTGCGCCCTGATCGAAAAGTGCGGCGTGACGCACCTGCTCGGCATCGCGTCCTTCTACCAGCAGCTTCTCGAGACCGGCGCGACGCAGCTCGAGGGACTCAAGGTCGCGATCGTCGCAGGCGAGGCATGCCCGGCCGACCTGCCCGCCGAGCATCATCGCCTGCTGCCGGGCACCCGGCTTTTCAACGAGTACGGACCGACGGAGGCGAGCGTCTGGTGCACCGTTCACGAAAGCACCGCCGCCGCGCCCGGCGACGGCGTGCCGATCGGCCGGCCGATCGCCAACACGCGCCTGTACGTGCTCGATGCACACCGCGACATGGTGCCCATCGGCGTGCCCGGCGAGCTGCACGTCGCGGGCGCCGGCATCACCCGCGGGTACTGGAACGACCCGGAACGGACCGAGCAGCGTTTCCTGCCCGATCCGTTCGCGTCGAACGGCGCGCGGATGTACCGGACCGGCGACCTGGTTCGATACGACGACGACGGCATTCTCGAGTTCCTTGGTCGCACGGACGATCAGGTCAAGATCCGTGGCCACCGTGTCGAGCCCGGCGAGATCGAGAGCGCCCTGTCCGCCCGCGCCGACGTGTCCGAAGCGGTCGTCGTCGCCACCGACATGACCGATCGCCCCGAAGCTGACGTCGGTGCGCTGGAGTCGCGGCTCGGCAGGCTCGAACCCGACGAGGCGACCCGGCTGCTCGAGCAGATCGAGCGCCAGGGCGGCGACACGGGCGCACCGGCTTCCGGCCGGACGCGCCGGACCCGCGACTACGAGCTCATCCTGCGCATGCGCAGCGATGCGTTCGTCGCCACGCCCCGGCCGAGCCAGCGTCAGTGGCTGGTCGATCAACTGCTCAACGAAGCGGCGGAGGATCTCGAGCATCTCGACCGGATTGCCGGCAACCTCGTGCCGGGGACGGACGCGACGACCAAGTCATTCGAGGCGGAGCGCACGGCGCTCGACGACCAGCAGATCATGGAGGACTGGCAGGTTCCGGTGATGAAGGCGATGGCCGAGCAGGTGACCCGGTCGCACGGCGACGTGCTCGAGATCGGATTCGGGCGCGGCGTGTCGGCGGGCTTCATCCAGGACTGCGGCGTGCGCTCGCACACGATCGTCGAGGTGAACGATCACAGCGTGACCGCGCACTTCGAGCCGTGGCGAGCCCGGCTGGCTGATCGCGACATTCGTCTCGTTCACGGGCGCTGGCAGGATCACGAGGACGAGATCGGCCTGTTCGACGGCATCTTCTTTCACGCGTTTCCGCTGAACGAGCAGGAATACGTGGAGCACGTCATCAACAGCATCACGTTCGCGGGGCACTTCTTTCCGACGGCGTCGAAGCATCTGAAGCCGGGCGGAACCTTCACGTATCTGACGACGGAGATCGATTCGCTGAGCCGGCGGCATCAGCGGCTGATTCTTCAGCACTTTGATTCGTACACGGCGAGCCTGATCAGGCTCAAAATCCCCGAGAACACGCAAGACACGTGGTGGGCGGACTCGATGGTGATCATTCGGGCGGAGAAAGCAGCCGGGGTCTAGGGTCTAGGGTCTAGGGTCCGGGGCCACCCCCCGGCTTACGCCGGGGGTTCGCCTGCGCGTGCCGGCGGCGAACCGCGCGGCGTCAGCCCGCGGGTCGAATGCCATGGCGGCCTGATGCCGCATTGGACCGCCGATTCCGCTCCGGTCCTTACTCCGCCGTATCGAGGCAGGCGCGCAGGTATTTCGCGAGCGTCGCGACGTAGGGTTCGTTGAGCATCTGATCGTGCGCGCCCGGCACCACGTGCGACTCCACTTCGGGCACCAGTTGCGCCCACGCCGACTCCATGTCCTCCTGGTGAAACAGAGGACGCGCACGGCTGCGGAACACCGTGATTGGACCGTCATACGGCTTCGGCTCGTATTGAATCATCGCTCGATAATGCGTCCTCAGGAAATTCTCGCGATACGGCTCGAGCGCCGCCACGCCGAACAGATCCTTCGTGTCCGGCTCGATGGGGATCGCCGCCGTCACCTTGCGCTGGCGCTTCAACTGCTGCCGCCAGAGATCGATCTTGCCTCGACCGCGGCGCCACGTCGTGCGCAGGTCGTTGCGAAGCAGATCGTGGTAGACCCACAGCGGCATGTTGCGAAGAAACTTCGACAAACGTGCCAGGCGCCAACGGCTCGACGGGTTGACGACGTTGGGCGGCAGGTTCTCGAGCACCGCGAGCAGTTTCACCTCCTTGCCCGCCGCGCGAAGCTGGCGCGCCATCTCGTACGCGATCGTGCCGCCCGACGAGTAGCCGCCCAGCAAATAGGGACCATCCGGATCGACCGGCCGGATCGCCTCGATGTAGCGTTCGGCCATGCGCTCGACGCGATCGTCGGGCGCGTCACGCTGGTCGAGGCCGATCGCCTGCAGGCCGAAGAACGGCCGCTCGGTGCCGAGGTGACGAGCGAGGTCCCGGAAGCAGAGGATCTCGCCCCCGACGCCATGCACGCAGAAGAACGGCCGACGCACGCCTTCGGGCTGGATCGCGACCAGGCAGTTCTGGTAGTCGTGGGTCGGCCGCGTCAACATCAGCGCCATCTGCTCGACGGTCGACGCCTGGAAGAGCATCCCCATCGGCAGGCTCGTGCCCATCTGCTCGCGGATGCGGGCGAACAGGCGCATCGCGATCAGGGAGTGCCCGCCCAACTCGAAGAAGCTGTCGTGAATGCCGACGTCGTCGACGCCCAGCACGTCCGCCCAGATCTCCGCAAGTTTGCGCTGGGCCTGCGTCTGCGGCGTCCCGTTTCGCTCGGCTTTCACGACGGGCGACGCCTTGGCCATCTGCTCGAGCAACGCCTGGCGATCGACCTTGCCGTTGGGCGTGCGCGGCATTTCGCGAACCGACACGAACCGGGACGGGATCATGTGCGGTGGAAGCTGCTTCGACAACTCAGATCGCAGCGAAGCTTCGGTCGCCGGCGCGCCGCCGTTGGGCCGGACGAAGGCGACCAGGTGCGTCGACGCGCCGACTTCGGCCGTCGCGTCGCTACCGAGGCGCTCGTCCAGCGCATGAGCCAGCGCCCGCCGCTGCTCCGCGGTCATTGCGTCGATGCGCTTTCGGCTCGATTCAGCCATGGGTCCCACCGTCGATCGCTCCAGACGATACGCCCGGCGCGCTCGGCACATTCGATTCCGTCATTCCGTTGACCTTTACCGGACGCGCCGGCGTGAGGATGGGCGACTGAAAACGACGTTTCACCCGGGCAAGGACGCGCAGAATCGCGAACTTCGCTTGCCTTCCTCCGTGAAGGCGGGTATTGTAGGAGGACGAACTTAGGATTGCCAGCGTCGGGGAGCATGGCGAAGGAGAGAATCTTCACCTTCACACTCGTTCGCAACGTGGTGGGCCATTGCCGCAACTCGCGCAATTCGCGCAATTCACGATAGACCGTTCCGTTGATCCAGGCTCAGCGGAACGTTCGGCATGAGTCGCATCCAGAGAAGCATGGATACAAGGGACACCCTGAAGCAGTATATCTGCGCTGAATTGCTCAACGATCTCGACGATCTTGACGACAGCGAAAACCTGCTTAGCGACGGCATGGTCGATTCGCTCGGCATGGTGCGCCTGCTCGGCTTCATCGAAGACGAGTTGAACGTTTCGGTGCCACCCGAGGACTTCACGATCGACAACTTCCGCACGGTGGCTGACATCGCCACATACCTCGACGCGCGCATGGAAGCCTGAAGCGGCTCGCGCCCCTTCGCACGCACAGAATCACCGCCTTGACGACCGAGGTCGACCAACCCGCCGCGACTCCGCCGGGCCCGGCTTCACGGCGCGGTGACGACCTGTTCGAGAGATCGAACCTGACCCGAAGCCAGTTCCTGATCTGGACGGGGCAGAAGCTCAACCCGTCGATCCCGCTCTACAACATGATCCTCGCGTACCGGATCGAGGGATCGCTCGATCCGTCGATCTTCGCCCGCGCCCACGCGGCCCTGCTCGAGCAGACCGACGCGATGCGCACGGTCGTCGAGGAGGACCGGGGCGTGCCGCGCCAACGGGTGCTCGACGCGGCGCCTAGCGGTCTCGAGCATGTCGATCTCTCCGGCGAGGCCGCCCCCGACGCCGCCTTCGAAATCTGGCTGGAGCAGCGGCGCTTCCGGATGTTCGAACTGGACGCATGCCTGTTCGACTCGGCGCTCGTCCGCCTCGGCCCCGAATCTCACGTGTGGTACCTCAACCAGCACCACCTGATCACGGACGGCTGGTCCAAGGCGGTGGTCTACCGGCGGATGGCCGTCCTCTATGCGGCGGCGCGCGACGACGCGCCGATGATCGACGAGGGTGCCGCGCCATACCGCGACTACATCGAGTTCGAAAGGGCGTATCGCGAGAAGCCCGCGTACGCACGGGCCCGGGCGCACTGGAATGAAAAGCTCGCCGACCTGCCCGAGCCGCCGCGCTTCTTCGGCCGGGTGCCCGCCTCGGCGGGCCCGCGGACCGAGCGCATCGAATGCGATCTCGGCGCGGAGCGGACCCGGCGCCTGAAGGAGGCGGCGACGGACAAGCGGCTGCGCTCGCTGACCGAGAGCATGGGGCAGTTCAACATCCTGGCCACCGTCCTGATCGCGACGGTTCACCGACTGAGCGGAGAGCGCCGGGTCGTCATCGGCGCCCCCTCGCACAACCGGCCTTCCGCGTCGCACAAGCAGACCGCCGGCCTGTTCATCGAGATCCAGCCGCTGGACGCGGAGATCGAAGAGGACGAGACGTACGAGACGCTGTACCGGAAGGTCGCCGCCGAGGCGAACCTGCTGCTGCGGCACGCCCATCCCGGCACGGGCGATTTCGCCGCGAACCACGCCTACAGCGTGCTGCTCAACTTCATCAACGCGGCGTTCGACGACTTCGCGGGCCTGTCGATGAGCTCGCGCTGGGTGCACTGCGGCCACGGCGACCGGGGCCATGCGCTGCGCCTCCAGGTCCACGACTTCGACCAGTCCGGCCGCTTCCGCCTGCAGTTCGATCTCAACGAGGACCTGTTCGACGATGCCGCGCGGGGATGGGTGATCGAGCAGTTCCTCGCGGTGCTCGACAGCTTCCTCGACGACTGCACGCAGCGACTCGACGACGTCGACCTGCTGACGGCATCGCAGCACGAACGGCTCGTCGACGTGTACAACCGGACCGACGCGCCCTACCCGCAGGCCCGCACGGTGCTGGAGGCGTTCGCCGAGCAGGCGCGGCGCGAACCGGACGCCGTCGCGATCGAGGATCCGGCCGCGGACCGGACGCTGACCCGGGGGCAGCTTCTCGCGCAGGCCGAAGCACTTGCCACGGCGCTCGCGGCGCGCGGCGCCGGACGCGGCAGCCTCGTGCCGATCTGCGCGGAGCGATCGTCCGAGCTGCTCGTCGCCATCCTCGGCGTGCTGGGCAGCGGCGCGGCCTACGTGCCGCTCGAACCTGATCATCCGGACGATCACGCGCAACGGCTCGTCGAGGACGCCGGCGCGACGATCGTGCTCGCCACGGCCGCACAGGCCGATCGATTCGAGGGACGCGGACAGGATGTGATCCGCGTCGACCTTTCCGATCGCGTCGCGGCCGCGGAACGCACGCCCGCATTCACTGCCGCCGAGCGCGACGATCTCGCCTACGCGATCTACACGTCGGGATCGACCGGCGTGCCCAAGGGCGTCATGATCGAGCACGGGTCGCTGCTCAACTACATCGCCTGGGCGCAGTCGCAGTATCTCGACGACCACAAGCCGGCGACATTTCCCCTGTACAGCTCGGTCGCGTTCGACCTGACGGTGACCTCGATTTTCGTGCCCCTGATCAGCGGCGGTCGCATCCGCATCTACCCGAAGACCGATCGGGGCCCGGACCGCTCGATCCTGAACGTCCTCGAAGAAGACGCGGTGGAAGTGCTGAAGCTGACGCCGGCGCACCTCACGATGATGCGCGACCTCGGGCTGCACCCGCGGCGCCTTTCGACGCTGATCGTCGGCGGCGACGACCTGCGCACCGACCTGGCGCGGTCCATCCACGAACGTTGCGAGGGGCGCGTCGCCATCTACAACGAATACGGGCCGACTGAGGCGACGGTCGGCTGCATGATTCACCGCTTCGACCCGCATACCGACCGCGGCACCTCGGTGCCGATCGGGCGACCCGCCGCGAACGCGCGCGTCTACCTGCTCGACGCACGGCAGCGTCCGGTCGCGCCGGGCGCTGAAGGCGAAATCTTCATCGCCGGCGACGGCGTCGCGCGCGGCTACCACGGCCAGCGGGAGCTGACCGCCGAGCGCTTCGTCGACGACCCGTTCCGGCCCGGCGCCCGCGCCTATCGCAGCGGCGACCTCGGACGGTGGGTGTCCGACGGCGTCCTCGTGTACGCCGGCCGCGCCGACCGACAGGTGAAGATCCGCGGGTTCCGCGTCGAGCCGGGTGCGATCGAGGCGGCGCTCGCCGCGCACGAATCGGTGCGCGACTGCGTCATCGACATCGTCAGCGACCCGCAATCCGACGTGCCGGCCGAGCCCGGGCGCCACTGCGTCCGGTGCGGCCTGGCGTCGAACGTGCCCCACGTCACGTTCGACGACGAAGGCGTGTGCAGCCAGTGCAGCCAGTTCGAGACCGACCGCCTCGAGGCCGACGCCTACTTCCGATCGATGGACGAGCTCGAAGCGCTGTGCCGGCGCATCAAGACGACCGCCACGGGGCGGGACGACAGCATGATGCTGCTGAGCGGGGGGAAGGACAGCACCTACGCGCTGTATCGAATCGTCGAGCTGGACCTGCATCCGCTCGTGTTCAGCCTCGACAACGGGTTCATCTCCGACGGGGCGAAGGACAACATCCGGCGCGCGGTCGACGATCTCGGGCTCGAGCTCGTCTTCGCCCGACCGGACGCGATGAACGAGATCTTCCGGGACAGCCTCGATCGCTTCAGCAACGTCTGCAACGGCTGCTTCAAGACGATCTACACGCTGAGCATGAAGCTGGCCCGGGAACGCGGCATCCGGCACATCTTCACGGGGCTCTCGCGCGGCCAGTTCTTCGAGACCCGGATCGCCGACCTGTTCAAGAACCGGATGTTCGATCCCGCCCTGATCGACCGATCGATCATCGAGGCCCGCAAGGCCTACCACCGCGCCGACGACGCGGTCCGGAGGCACCTCGACACCGCGCACTTCGACGACGACGCGATCTTCGACGAGATCGAGTTCGTCGACTTCTACCGGTACTGCGAGGTCGAGCTGGACGAGATGCTCGCATTCATCGAGCGGCGAGCGCCGTGGATCCGGCCTCGCGACACCGGGCGCTCGACGAACTGCCTGATCAACGATCTCGGGATCCACGTGCACCGTCGCGAGCGCGGCTTTCACAGCTACGCCCTGCCCTACGCGTGGGACGTGCGGCTCGGTCACAAGCAGCGCGACGCGGCGCTCGAAGAGCTCGACGACGATCTCGACGAGGCCCGCATCCATCGCATGATGGACGAGGTCGGCTACACGCTCAAGAGCCGGACGCCCGGCAAGCGCATCGCCGCCTGGTTCGTGCCGAATGCCGAGGTGACCACCGAGGCGCTCAGAGACCATCTCGAGCGCACGCTGCCCGAAGCCATGATTCCGGCCTGGTTCGTCGAGCTCGACGAGATGCCGCTGACGCCGAACGGCAAGATCGACCGCGCCGCCCTGCCGGCGCCCGACTTCAGTCGGCGCCAGGCCTCGGCCAGGGTCGCGGACACTGGCGACGGCGCTCCGCGCAACAGCGTCGAGCGCCGGCTTGCCGGGATCTGGGCGAGCGTGCTCGGCGTCGAGCGCGTGTCGATCCACGATCACTTCCTGGAGATCGGCGGCGACTCGATCACGAACATCCTCATCACGGCCCGGGCCAACCAGGCCGGGCTCTCCGTGACGCCGAACCAGATGTTCGAGCATCCGACGATCGCCGAACTGGCCGGCGTCGTGACCGAAGACGCCCAGGTCGCGCACGAGCAGAGCGCGATCAGCGGCCCCGCTGCCCTCGCGCCGATGCAGCACTGGTTCTTCGAGCAGGACCTGGCCGAGCCCGATCACTGGAACCAGGCCTACCTGCTCGAGCTCGAAGGGGAGACGCAAGGCGACCGGGTCGAAGCGGCCCTGCGCCGACTGCTCGACCATCACGACGTGCTGAGGGCGCGCTTCACCCGCACCGGCGAGGGATGGACCCAGACGATCGACGACGCGCCGCGCGATTTCGAACTGCGTGGCGTCGACCTGTCGGGCGCCGACGACGCGGAGCGCGAACGGGTCATCGAACGCGAGATCGGCGAGGCCCAGCGTCGCATCCGGCTCGAGGCCGGACAACCCTTCGTCGCGGTGCACTTCAAGGCGCCTGACCGCCTGCTCCTGATGCTGCATCATCTCGTCGTCGACGGGCTCTCGTGGCGGTTCCTGCTCGAGGACCTGCAGACGCTGCTCCACCACCCGGAAGGGCCCGATTCCGCCGTCCTGGCGGCGAAGACGACCTCCTGGCAGAAGTGGACCGACGCCCTCTCGGCCTGGGCGAAGGCGCCCGAGCGCGCCGGCGATCTCGACTTCTGGGTACGGCATCTCGAATCTGCCCCCGCCGACCTGAAGGTCGATGACCCGAAAGCCGAAGCGGCGTCGAACACCGAAGACACGACGCGCCGCGTCACCGTCACGCTCGATCCTGACGAATCCGAGCGGCTGCTGCACGAAGTGCCCCGGGACCACCATGCACAGCTGACGGACATCCTGGTCGCGGCGCTGGCGCGCACCGTGACGACCTGGTCGGGATCGCCGACGCTGCTCGTCGACCTGGAAAGCCACGGACGGGAACTGATCGACGAGGGCATCAACCTCCTGCGCACCGCCGGCTGGTTCAGCGCCCTCTACCCGGCGGCCGTGACCCTCCCCGCACCGGCGGTCGGCGGCCCGGCGGCCGACCTCAAGTCCGTCAAGGAGCAGCTTCGCGGGATTCCCGATCGCGGTCTCGGCCACGGAGCCCTGCGTCACCTCGCAGGCCCGGACGTTCGCGAACGTCTCACGAGGCTGCCGGCCCCCTCGATCTTCATGAACTATCTCGGCCCGCTCGATCAGGTCCTGCCGCCCGGCGGGAAGCTGAGGCTCGCGCGACCGATCATCCGCTCGCAGTCGCCGCGCGGCCGCCGACCGCACGCGTGGGAGATCAATGCATTCCAGCAAGACGGTCGCTTCCACGTCGACTGGATCTACAACGATCGTCTCCACCGGCCGGAAACGATCGAGAAGCTGGCCGGTAACCTGCTGCAGCACCTCAGGGCGATCATCGACCCGAACGCGCAGAGCGCCGCCGTGACCGCCTCCGACTTCCCGCTCGCCAATCTCGACGACAGCAAGCTCGACAAGCTTTCGGCATTGCTGAAGAAGGCGGATAAGAACGCAAAGCCGAAATGAGCTGCCGGAGCGTCAGTATTCAGCATTCCGTGTTCAGGGTCGCGCACTCAGCGAGCAATGTCGATCAGGGCCCGATCGCGCCGCAGCCTGGCGGCCCCACTGCCGCGTTCCGTATTCTGCACACGAACATTGATACTGAATACTGAATACTGAATACTTCGCCATGCCCCGTCTCCTCGTCGCCGCCATCATCCTGCTGCTCGCCAGCATCGCCGGCGCCCATGAGCTGGGCGAGGGCTACGTCTTCCTGAAAGTCTACGACGAGCGGATCGACGTGAGCATCGAGCTCAATTGCAGCGACCTGGACCGCGCGCTCGGCATCGACCAGGACGGCGACGGGCTGGTCCGCGACGCCGAGCTTGCCGCCGGCATCGACAAGGTCTACGAGATGGTCCGATCCGGGCTCGGTCTCGGCGCGGACGGACAGACCTGGGAGCTGACCTGGGACCCGGCCCAGGAGGTGCCGTTCGAGATCAAGCGGGAGACCATCGCCCCGTTCGCCACGCTGTACTTGACGTGCAAGACCGGCGTCCCGATTCCCGTAAAGCTCGACGTGACGTACCGGCTCGTCTTCGAAGTCGATCCGGAACATACGGGCTACGTGATCGTTCAGTGGAACGGTCGACTCGCCCAGGGCTCGGAGACGCTCGACGGCGCCATGGTGATCCGCGCCGATCGACCGCAGCGCGTGCTCGACCTGACCGCGACGATCCACTCCGAGCGCGGGCGACGTTTCGTGAAGCACGGCGCAGCGCAAATGTGGACGTCGCCCGACCGCCTGCTCCTGATCGTTGCGGTCATGATGCAGATTGCCGGGCGCCGCGAAGATGATCGCGTGCTGGTGCGACGAGGCGGCACCGTGGCGCTGCTGTATGGCGCGGCGGTATTGGCGACACTGGGACCGGTCGGGTTTACGCCCATCGACGTGCTACGGACCACCGCCGGCGCCGTCGCTGCGCTGCTGATCGTCGTCACGGCGCTGCATGGGCTGCTTCCCTGGTCCGAGCGTTTCTGGATCGGCGCGACGATCACCTTCGGCCTGGCCGATGGCTTCAGCCTGGCCGGCGCCCTGCCGGCACTGGGCCTCGTCGAAGGTTCGTTGGCGCTGCCCTGGTCCGGCTTCGCGCTCGGGGTGCAGGCGGGCCAGGTGGTCCTGGTGATGCTCGCGACCTGGTTCGCGGCTCGGCTGTGTCGTTTCCGCCACCACGCGGCCGTCTCTTCGCTGCTCTACGCGCTGATCGCGTTCATCGCGACGCTGCTGCTGCTGCCCCGGGCGTTCGACGTGACGCCGGTGTGGGAGATGGCGGCGAGAACGTTCGGACCATAGGAATCGACCCTTGTTCTGCCCCGTGACCCTGCTGTCCACCACGCTCGAGCCCATCCAGGCCGGCATCGACGACGTGCCGCTGCTGTCGGTCGCGTTCGCGCTGGTGCTTCTCGTCGCGCTGATGACCCTGCGCCGCCGGCGCGCCCGAACGCCGCACTACCTCGCCACCTGCTCGGTCGGGCTGGGTCTCGTCGTCGGCCTGCTCGGCGCGGCGCAGGTTCGCGTGCCGCTCCCGTGGCAGCAGGCGCTGACGATGCCGGACGACGCCGAAGCGCGTTCGATCTTCGAGCGCCTCAACCGCAACGTCTACCGCGCCTTCGACCGCGAGACGGAAAGCGAGATCTACGACACGCTCGCCGAGTCCGTCACCGATGATCTGCTCGAGAACGTCTACATCGAGGTGTACGAGAGCCTGCGCCTCCAGGAGGAGGACGGCGCGCGGTGCAGCGTGCAGAAGGTCGAGGTGCTCGAGGCCGACGTGACGTATCCGGGCGACGCGGGCGAGCCGCGGTTCGCCGTCGCGAGCCGCTGGCGCGTTCACGGCTCCGTCGAGCACTGGGGCCACCACCACGAACGTGTCAACGAGTACCGCGCGCGATACACCGTGAGGCATGATGGTCTCGACTGGAAGCTGTCCAGCGTCGAGATTCTCGACCTGCAACGCGTCGTCGACAGGAAGACACGGATTCCGGACTGACATGGACGAAGCAAGCCGACAGAACGGCGTCGAGATCGAGGGCGTGCGATTCACGTACCGCGGCAGCGACTTCGCCCTGCGCATCGATCGCCTCGCGGTCGATTCCGGCACGACGGTCGTCGTCGTCGGTCCCAGCGGGTCGGGCAAGACCACGCTGCTGAACCTGATGGCGGGCATCTTCCTTCCCGATGCCGGGCGCATCGTGGTCGGCGGAACCTCCGTGTCCGACCGGTCCGACGCGGCGCGGCGGCGCTTCCGTATCCGGCAGGTCGGCATGGTGTTCCAGGAGTTCGAGTTGCTCGAGCATCTCACCGTGCGCGAGAACGTCCTCCTGCCGTTCTACATCAACCGGGCGCTTCGGATCACCGCCGACGTCGAGGCATCGGCGCAGCGCCTCGCGCAGTCGCTGGGCATCGAGCCGCTGCTGCGCCGCCGTCCCCGCGCCCTGTCCCAGGGCGAGCGACAGCGCGTCGCCATCGCCCGAGCGCTGATCACCGAGCCCGCGGTGCTGCTGGCCGACGAGCCGACCGGAAACCTCGATCCACGCAACACGCAGGTCATCCTCGACCTGCTGCTCGCCGAGGCCAGGCGCCTGAGCGCGACGCTGTTCATGGTGACCCATGATCACGCGCTGCTGTCCTCGTTCGACCGTGTCATCGATTTCGCGGACCTCATGGAAACGACCTGATCGTGCGCTCACTGCTGCTTCTCACCTGGCGCTACCTGTCCTTTCACCGCATGCGGACGCTGACACTGTCGGCGTGCATCGCGCTCGTCCTGTTCCTTCCGCTCTCGGTGCAGTGGCTGATCGGCCACTACAGCCGAACGATGGCGGCGCGGGCCGCGGCGACGCCGCTGGTGATCGGCCGGCTCGGCAGCCGGTACGACCTCGTCCTCAACGCGCTCTACTTCAAGGGTGAAATCCAGCACCGCATGACGATGAGCGAGGCCCACGGCATCAACCGCGACGGACTCGGCACCGCGGTCCCGCTCTACGCCAACCATACGGCCAAGGCGTTCCCGATCATCGGCACGTCGCCGGACTACTACCCGCAGCGCGGCCTGGTCGCGCAGTCCGGCACCCTGCCCCTGAAGGTCGGCGACGCCGTGCTCGGCGCCGGCGTGGCGGCCGCGCTCGGTCTCGAGGGCGGCGACACGCTGCTCAGCGACACGCGGAACCTGTACGACATCAGCAAGAGCAGCGCGCTGATGATGAGCGTCACGGGCGTCCTCGCCCCGACCGGCTCCGCGGACGATCGCGCGATCTTCGTCGACGTCAAGACGGCGTGGGTCATCGACGGGCTGGGACATGGCCACGATGACGTCACGGTCGAATCCGCCACGGACCAGGTGCTGTCGCGCGACGACGGCAACGTCGTCGCCAACGCCTCGGTCGTGCGCTACCGCCGCATCACCCCGGAGAACATCGATTCGTTCCACTTCCACGGCGACCCTGGCGCCTTCCCCGTGTCGTCGATCCTGGTCTTTCCCCGCGACCGGAAGTCCTCGACCCTGCTCAAGGGCCGATACCGCGTCTCGGAGGAGCACCACGCCATCGTGCCGACCGAGGCGCTCGACGAGATCATGGACCTCGTGGTCCGGATCAAGCGCTTCTTCGATATGAACACGATACTCGTGTCGGCGGCGGCGGGCCTGTTCCTGCTGCTCGTGATCCTGCTGACGCTTCGGATACGTCAACGCGAGCTGGAGACGCTGTTCCGGATCGGCTGCGGTCGGCTCACCGTGTTCTGGCTGCAGACCACCGAGCTTGGCCTGGTCATCCTCGCCGGCATCGTCACCGCAGGCGTGCTGTCGGCGTTTCTGGCGCTGGTCGTGGTGCGGTCCGGGAGTATCCTCTGACGGAGCGAGCGGGGAGCGGATTGACAGGCTCGATGGCAAGACACAGGAAAAAAGCCGTAATCTTCGTTGCTGCGGCACTGCTGCTCGGTGTGGCGGTGTGGCTCATCGTGGCCGTACGTGCTCACAACGCGCGACACCAGTGGGTCGCGTTACAGCAGCCTCTCGGCCTCGACGCGGGCGCGACGCTCGAGGCGACGTTCACGGTCGGCGTCGACGCCGTCCACGAGATCGAGATCGAGTGCGACCACGTTCCGGGCGTGAGTTCGGGTCGCACCGTGACCGCGATGAACGAGCCGTCCGAACTGGACGTGACCTGGACCGTGACCCGGGACGGCGAGCTGATCGCCCAAGGTGGCGCCGACGCGTTTCTCTACGTGCACAACGGGTACGACAGCGCCCCGGCACGTGTGGTGAAGACAGTCCTGAACCGCCCGCTGCGGCAGAAGCTGCTGGGCGCCGGCGGCGGATACGCTCGGGGGATCGGCCGATTCGCCTGCGTCGAAGGTGCGGACTACGACGTGCAGTTCAGGATGAACGCCGCGGCCACGGAAATCGCGCCGACCCGCCCGCGCCTGATCGTCCGCGTGAACCGCCTTCTCGAGAAGCGACACTACCGCCGCATGCGCCGGGCGAGCGTCGCCGGATGGTCCTGCGCGGGGCTGGCGGTGGTGCTGGTGGTCACCGCCGTACGAAGGGGCAAGCCGGGACCCATCGCCACCGATCATGAGTGAAAGCGTCCGGCATCACCTGTACGGCTCTTGAAGATTATTGACCTTCGCCATGCAGCCCTCTACGATCCAACCGTCTCGGCGCCTGACGATCTGAACAGAAATCATGCATCCGGGCGAGTTCGTGCCATCCATCGCCGACTCCCTTGAACCACTGGCTGATCGCGTGTCTGTCGGTTTCGATGCCGTGTCGCGCGATCGTGATCCACGCCCGTTCCAACCTCTCGGCGCCGTCGCCGGCCTCTTCGCGCTCTACCTTGTCCTGGTCGCCTGGCTCGACGTCGTCCGGCGCCTGCCCCAGTCCAGCTACGATCAGCCGGTCATCCTCTTCGAGATCGTGCTGCAGAGCGGCAAGTACCTGCTGCTGCTGTTGATCGCGGCGGTCGCACTGCGCACCCGAACGCTCCTGCAGTCGTGGTCGACGTTCGACCTGCCAGGTCCGCTGCGGGCGTTCACGTTCGTGACCGCGTTCGTCGCCGCCTGGCCCTACACCACCTACGACTACAACCTCTTCTACGGCCAGGGCCACGACGTCGACCGCATCGTGGTCATGCTTCTGGCGGCCGGGGTGCTCTGGCGCCCTGTCTTCGTGCTGCCGCTGCTGGTGGCACTCGGCGCGATGCTCTGGCAGTTCTGGCACCCGATGGAGCAGTACCCCTGGTCGCACGTGAACCTGCCCTACCGCGCGCTGATCCTGATCGCCGCCGCTCATCTCTACCACGGCATCCGCGGGCGCTTTCCGTCGGCGAACCTGTTCTTTCTCGTCTTCTGCCTCGTGGCGACGCACTACTGGTGGGGCGGCCTCGCCAAGTTGTGGATCGGATGGGTCACCCACGGACAGATCTGGCTCATGACACTGAACGCCTACGCAAACGGTTGGCTGGCGTTTCTCGGTACCGAAGCGATCGTCGCGTACGCGAAAGCAGCCGCGCCGTTCGACGTCCCGATCCGCGCGGGCACCGTGGTGCTCGAGGTCTTCGTCCTCGCGTGCCTTTGGCGACGAAGGGTGCTCCTGTTTTTCCTCGCCGGCTGGTTCCTCTTCCATCTCGGCATCTTCGCGATGACGGGCATGTTCTTCTGGATCTGGATGGTGATGGAGGCCTGCCTGTTCGTCATCGTCTGGCGCCTGAAGACGCCGGGCGCCCTGCCGATCTTCAGCCTCCGCTACTTCGTGATCTCGGCGCTGCTGATCGGGTCGGCCCGTCTCTGGGCGGGCCCGCCGAACCTGACCTGGTTCGACACGCCGTTCTGCTACACCTACCGATTCCACGCCATTGGCGTGAGCGGCAAGGCGCATCCGCTGGCGAACCCGGACTTCGAGCCCTACACGCCGCAGTTCGTGCTCGGCTACTTCCGATACATCCACGACCGGCCGCAGTTGGTGCACATCTGGGGCGCGACCCAGAACCGCGAGATCGCCAAGGCGCTGCGTCGCGCCGATTCCGTCGAGGCGATCTACCTGCTGGAGGAGCAGAAGAGCTGGAAGAAGCTCGAGCCGGCACGGCGCGACCGGTTCGACGCCTTCTTCCGGCGTTTCATCGCGAACCTGAATCGCCGGCGGACAGGTGAGCACTGGCTGCGACCGATCCAGGCGCCGGCGCATCTCTGGTCGTATCCAAAGGAAGCGCCGTTCGAGTGGACGGAGCCGATCGAGCGCATCGTCGTGTATCGGATTTCGACGTACTTCGACGGCGAACGCTACGAGGAGGTGCGACGGGAGAAGGTGCACGAGATCGACGTGCGTTGATGGGGAGTCGTCGCTGACGATACCAGGCACGTAGCTGAAGTCGCCGGACTTCAGCGGACCGGAGGGTCCGGACCTTCGGCTCGGCGACGCCGCGCACCGGGTCGCGAACGGCCCGGAGCGGGCCCATTTCTCACGTCATCGCCCAAGCCATTGTCAAACCCGGAGAATCCGAAGTCTGTCGACTCCGGCTACATCACCGTCGCGATCGCGCTGCAAAGCGTATCCATGTTGTCCTCGGTCATGCCCGCGACGTTGATGCGACCCGATCCGACGATGTAGATCGAATGATCGTCTCGAAGCTTCTGCACCTGGTCGCGGTTCAGCCCGGAGAACGAGAACATGCCGCGCTGCCTCGTGAGGAAGGAGAAGTCGCGCGTGACCCTCTTGGCCGCCAGCGTGTCGACGAAGAGCTTGCGCATCGAGTTGATGCGGTCGCACATGACGGCGAGCTCCTTCTTCCACAGCGCCGTCAGCTCCGACGAACCGAGCACGCCCTGGACGACCGACGATCCGTGCGACGGCGGGTTGGAGTAGTTCGTCCGGGCGCAGGTCTTGAGGTGGCTCAGCACGACCTTTGCGTGATCGGCGGAGTCCGCAACCACCGTCAGGGCGCCGACGCGCTCGTTATAGAGACCGAAGTTCTTCGAGAAGCTCGTGCAGACGGCCAGTTCACGGCACGCGTCGCACAGCGCCAGCAGCCCGGCCGAGTCGTCTTCGAGCCCCGTCCCGAGCCCCTGGTAGGCGAAGTCGACGAGCGGCACGATATGCCGCGCCGCGAGCACCTCACCGATCCTGCGCCATTGCTCCACCGTCGGATCCATGCCCGTCGGGTTGTGGCAGCAGCCGTGCAGCAGCACGACGTCGCCGGCCGGCACCTTCTCGAGCGCGGCGATCACATCGTCGAATCGCAGGGCGTTCGTGTCGGCGTCGAAGTACGAGTACGTCTTCGTCGGCACGCCGGCCGATGCGAACACGCCCGGATGATTGGGCCAGGTCGGATCGCTCATCCAGAGCGTCACCTCCGGGTGCATCTTCTTCAGGTAGTCGCCGGCGAGCCGCAGCGCGCCGGTGCCGCCGGGCGTGTGCGCCGTCACCGCCCTGCCGCCCGTGACGATCTCGTGGCTCGCGCCGAACACGAGCGGCTGCACGATCGCCGCGTACTCGGCCGCGCCGGACGGGGCCAGGTAGTTCTTGGTCGTCTCGGAAGCCAGCAAGGCCTTTTCCGCCTGCTTGACGCACTCCAGGACGGGCGTGTTGCCGGCGGCGTCCTTGTAGACCCCGACGCCGAGGTTGATCTTCTTCGGGTTGGAATCGCCGCGAAAGGCCTCGGTCAGGCCGAGGATCGGATCGGGCGGGGCCATTTCCAGTTTTTCAAACACGTCGTCAACTCCAGGACAAGGGTTCTGTCCGCCACACGTCGCTCAGAGCGAGACCGCACGTCCCGTCCGAGCCGACTCGTACATCGCTTCGATGATCGCGACGGCTTTCCGGGCCTCCGTGCCGTCCAGCATAAACGGCTCGTCGTCGTCCAACCAGCGGAGAAACGCGTCGATGTTGCGCGTGTGGCCCGTGTAGTCGATGGCCATCGGATCCGATGCGCCGCCGCCGGACCTCGTCGCTTCCCCAAACTTCTTCCGCACTCCGTCATCCTCGTCGCGGGCCTCGCGAAACGCCCACGTGATCAGCTCGTCCTCCAGGACTTCGCCCGTCCCGTCGCGACCTGCGATCTGCAGGCGCTTCAGGCTGCCGGGGTACATCGACGTGGCCCCGAGCACCTGCCCCATCGCGCCGTTGCGGAATCGCAACACGGCAACGCCGATGTCCTCGACCTCGATGGCGCCCTCGTCGTGACCGCGCTGCGCGGTGTACGCGAAGACCTCGGAGACCGGGCACGCCGCGCCCAGGTCGGGCATGGTCGCCGACGCGATCCACTGGATCGCATCGACGCCGTGAATCGACTGGTTCATCAGGGCCCCGCCGCCGTCCAGTTCCCACGTCCCCCGCCAGCCCCCCTCGTCGTAGTACTTCTGCGACCGAAACCATTTCGTATCCGCTCGGGCCAGCACCATCCGCCCCAGCCGTCCGGCGGCTACCGCCGC
>NYZC01000213.1 GCA_002686995.1 Phycisphaeraceae bacterium
AATCGAATGCGAATTTGCTCATCAGGTCAACTGTGGACGCAAGCCGCTGTCAGAACGACGGATAAGTGCTCAACGAAAAGGGCTATTGCGGAACCGCTGGGCCGGCCTGGCCGGCCTGTTGAGTGGTGACGGCTCGTTTTTCTTGCAGGAATGGCGTTTTCCCTGCTCACAGCGGGTGCCAGGGGTCGAGCGTAGCGAGCCCCCAGTGAGCTTCGCGTCGTCGTGAGAGCCTGCGTTCTCCGGCCAGGAGATCCGTCGATCGGCGCGGCGTTTCGATGGCATCTGCCGGGACTCGCCGCGCTCGACCCCAGGCACCCGCGACCAAGGAATCATCCGGTCGCGCGCGCCGCCTCTTCCGCGATGATCCCCGCAATCATTGCGCAGTCCTTCTCATCGAACGTCAGCGGTATGCGCATGTCGCAGGTCTTCGAGAGGATCGCGAGCGTCTTCGGCAGAACCGGCAGATCCCTCCAGTAGCGCCAACTGTCGTACCGGCTGGTGTAGGCTTTGGGCTCGTCGTCACCGAACCACTTGATCTCGACGCCACGATCCGAGCATGCAGCCAGGAACGCGGGGATGCGCTCCTGCGTGATGCCTTCGGTGACGAACTGGATCGAGCTGCCGACGAACTGCTCGTGCGGTTCGCGCCGGGGGAGACTCAGCGCGGAAACCGCACGCAGTTCGCGGTCCAGCACGCGGTAGAGCGCGTTCCAGCGTTCGATGTTCCGATCGAGCTCCGTGAGCTGCGGGCGCAGGATCGCGGCACGAAGGTTGTCCATGCGGCCGCTGTAGTTGGGCGTGTGGAGGCGAATCTCGTTGAACGTTTCTGCGTCAGGCGCGGCGCCGTGGCGATCGTAGAGCATGTAGGAGCCGCAGTGCATCACGGCGCTCGCCGCCGCCAGCGCATCGTTCGTCGTGATCAGCCCGCCTTCGCCGCAGTTGAGGTGCTTGTACGTCTGGGTGCTGAAGCAGGCGATCGATCCGAAGTTGCCCGAACGCTCGCCGCGCCATCGGGCGCCCATCGTGTGGGCGCAGTCCTCGATGAGCGCGATGTCAAACTCGTGGCAGATGGCCGTGACGGCGTCCATATCGGCGATGTGGCCGCGCATGTGGGACAGCAGCAGGAATCGCGCACCGTGGTCTTTCGCCTTCGCCCTCAGGTCGTCCAGGTCGACGTGAAACCTGTCGTCGGTCTCGACGAGCACCGGCACGCCGCCGGCGTTGTGGATCGCTCCGGGCACCGGCGCGAGGGTGTGGGCATTGGCGAGGATCCGGTCGCCCGGTTTCAGTCCGACGGATCGCAGTGCGATGTGGATCGCGCTGCCGCCCGACGCGCAGGCCACGCAATAGTCGACGCCCTGGTACGCGGCGTACTCGCGTTCGAACGCCGAGGTCTCCGATTCCTCTCCCGGGGCCACGTTGTAGCGGTGCAGGCGACCGGATCGCATGACCTCGACCGCGCGCACGATCCCGGTTTCCGGTATGGGCTCCTGCTGGGTGAACGACTTGTCGAATCGCTTCGTCGGCGCTGCGCCGGCATCGAGGGTCCGAAGTCGCCGGTCGCATGCCCGGGCGTGGCCCTCCATCCCTTCGGCCCTCGATATGCGCGACGCGACGGCGCTCATCGCGCGCCCGCCGCGCTCGTCCATCTCCTGGTACGTCACGATCTTCACGAACCGGTGGACGTTGAGGCCGCCGCTGTACCGCGCCGCGCCACCCGTGGGCAGGACGTGGTTCGTACCCGAGCACTTGTCACCGTGCGCGACGGTCGCCGCAGCGCCGAGGAACAGCGAGCCGTAGTGCCGCAGCCGGTCGCGCCACCATTCGGGTTCGGCCGCCATCACGTGAAGGTGCTCCGGCGCGTAGGCGTCGGCGGCGGCGCAGGCTTGCTCGCGCGTCTCACAAACCACGATCTCGCCGTAGTCCCGCCACGCGTCGCGAATCGGTCCGGGATCAGGCATGTCGTCGATGACCTGCGGCACGAGGCGACTGACGGATTCACCCAGCGCCGGGCTCGTCGTGATCAGCCAGACGGGCGACGTGGGACCGTGCTCGGCCTGCGACACGAGATCGATCGCGACGGTCATCGGATCGGCGCCGTCGTCCGCGATGATCGCGGATTCCGTCGGCCCGGCAGGCAGGTCGGTCCCCACGCGGCCGGAAAGCTGGCGCTTGGCCTCCGTCACGTACGCGTTGCCCGGACCGACGATGAGGTCAACCTTCGGTGCGCCGAGCAGGCCGTGCGCCATCGTGGCAATCGCCTGGACGCCGCCGACCTGGAGGATCATGTCGGCGCCGGCGAGGTCCATCGCGAAGGCGACGGCCGGATGGATCGACGCGCCATGTGGCGGCGAGCAGGCGACCACGAAGCGCACGCCCGCGACCTTCGCCGTCGCAATGCTCATGAGGGCCGACGCCGCGTGGGCGAAGCGCCCGCCGGGGACGTAGCAGCCGGCGCAGTCGACCGGAATGATGCGCTGGCCGAGGCGGACGCCGGGCTCGGTCTCGACCTCGAACGCCCGCAGGCTTGCCCGCTGCGCCTCGGCGAATCGCTTCACCTGCGCGTGGGCGAAGCGAAGGTCGTCCTTCACCTGCGGGGGCACGGCGTCGATCAGCTGGCGCTTCCGTGCGTCGTCGAGCACGAAGTCGTGGTCGGCGCCGTCGAACCGGCGCGCCAGCTCGACCACGGCATCCTCGCCGCGACCTTCGATATCGGCGAGCATCCGCGCCGTCTCGGCGCGGATGCGTTCGTCATGCGTTGTCTGCTCGACTTGTGATTGCTTGACGTAATTCATGAAGTCCGGGGGAGCAAAGGGGTCAGCCCCGGTGTTTGCTGTTTGCGTTGTGCCGTATCCCCGGACGCTTGCCGAGCCGGGCCGTACGCGGCCCGGAGTCGGCAGGCGCCTGAACGCACTTCGGGCCGGGGACCGCCCGGTGTACGTTCGTTCACGATCCGATCTCTACGATGATCGTTCTGTCTACCTTCGTTGTCACCGCCTGGCGTCGACCGCCGGGCCAGACGATCTCCACCGTCACTCGATCGTCGTGGCGGCCCAGCCCGAAGTGAAGCGTCAGGTCGTTCTGGTTGGCCTCGCCGGTGCCCGCTTCGATCTGGCGCGTCAGCGTGGCGCCGTCCAGATGAACCCGCGCCTGGGCCCCGATCGCGCACCGGTCGACGCCATTGCCGCCGACGAGGCGCACCTTCAGCCAGTGATGCCGAAGACAGTTGTTCCTGAAGAGGCGCGCGCTGGTGAGCAGGTCGAGGTCGCCGTCGTCATCGTAGTCGGCCCACGCGGCCTGGTAGGTCGCGCCGAGTCCGGTGAGCCCGGCCTCTTCCGTCACGTCCCGAAACTGCCAGTCGCCGTCGTTTCGGTAGAGGCGTGGATGGTTGCCGCCGTACACGGTCGTGAAGAAGAGGTCCAGGTCACCGTCGTTGTCGTAGTCCGCAAGCGCCGGCGTGCCATACGATTCCTGCCACGCGACGCCGCAGGTGCCACGATCGGCAAAGCGAAAGTCTGCGGCGGCGCCGCGGTTTTCGAGGAACCGCGACTGCGGCTGCCCCGGATGCGCGAAGTTGCCGACGAACAGGTCGAAATCGCCGTCGTTGTCGACGTCGCCCCACGCGGCTCCGATCGAGTGGCCGTTGCCGCCCGTCGCGCCGTGTGACGCGGCGACGTTCTCGAAGCTTGCCTCGCCGTCGTTGCGCCAGAGGCGATTGGGCTGGAGACGGTAGTTGCTGACGTAGACGTCGATGTCCCCATCCTCGTCGAAGTCGCACGACGTCACGCCGCGGCCGTTCGCTCGGGAACCGACCGTCGTGCCCGCGAATGACTGCGCGCTGCGGCTCAACATCAGCGTGTCGTGATACGGCGCCATGCCGCCCCCCTCGTAACCCGTCACGAACAGGTCGGCGAAGCCGTCGCCGTTGTAGTCCGCCCAGTTCGCCGACCGGTTCGTGCCGTAGCTTATTTCCCGGCCGGCGGGCAGGTCGGGCATCGTCACCGGACGCGCGAACTCGAGACTCTCGGCGTTGCCACGGTTGACGTACAGCCCGTTGCCCGCCCAGTGGTATGCATCGAGCCGTCCGTCATTGTCGAAATCGGCCCAGACGCCGGCGCCGATTTCCGCGACCTGTTTGAACCGCAACCCCGAGAGATTGCGGAAGACTTTGCCGTTGACGTTGAGATCGACGAGGCCGTCCCCGTTGTAGTCGCCCCAGGCGGACGCGCCGCCGTCGATGTCGAGATCCACCTTCGTCGTCACGTCCTGGAACCGGCCGATGCGGCGGATCAGGGCGCGCGATTGCGCGGCGGCTTCGCGGCGCGCTTCCTTGATCCTGTCGGCGACCTCGTCGAGTGCGACCTGCACTTCACCGCGCTGATCCGGTGTCTCTTCGCCCATCGGCATGGATTTCAGCGATGTGACACCCTCCCGGATGGTCTGCAGATGGCTGACGATTGCGGTACGTGAGGCCTTGTCGTCGGCGAACTCGGATGCACGTCGAAGTGCTCGGATTTCGACGCGAAGATCGCCGATGGCGTGGAGCATGTCCCTGCGCGTCGTCAGAAGGCCCTGCTCCGTGCCCGGGATCGCGTACGGGCGCTTCGGAGGATTGAACGCGCCGGCGTGCTCGACCCGGCTGGTGATGCGAAGCTCGTCGACGCGCCCGCGAAGAAAGTGCCCGTATCCGTAATCCCAGACGCCCACGTGCAGGGCGCCGCCCGCGCGTCCCAGGGGATTCCTGCCGGTCATCCTGATGGCGTTGCGGCCGTTGATGTAGACGTTGTATTCGCTTCGTCCTGCGCCGCCGGTGCAGTGCCAGGTGATCGCGACATGATGCCATCGTTGCGCGCCGAAACCGTCGCCGCTCGCATTGGTGTGCCTGCCGTCCTCGTACAGGTTGAACTCGAACCGACGGCCCTTGCCGTATAGCTCGAACGCCGTCTGCTTCTTCCCGGGCTCGTGGTACCAGCCGACGAGCGGGTGGTACATGCCCTCCTCGGTGTGATCGACGCGAAACCAGAAGTCGAGCGTGCCCTGGCGCGGGTCGAGGTTGCCCTCCGCGGGAAAAGTGCAGCGGCGCCGTGGATCCGTGAGGTCCAAGGCGGTCCCCCAGCGCCCGGGCTTCACGGCCCGGGCGATGTCATACGCCTCGACCGACGCGGCCTTGCCCGATCCCGCTGCGAAATCCGCGGTCGCGCCCGGGCCGTCAAAGTGGGCGAGGAAGAGCACGCGTGCCTGCACCGTGTCGGCGCCGGCAAGGGTGAGTCCCATCATCACGATGAGCGCGGGGTGACGGGTCATTTCGACAGTCTACGCTCTGTCGGATAAGCCGTGCAGGATTGCGTCGTCTACGCTTCGACCCATCCCCCTGAAGCTTGACTCCTTGAGCGTGGCCGTGAAGAATGAGTCGGCAGGCGGCCTCGTCACTTCAAATCGAGCATGGAGTTCTCAATGTCCCCGCGACGCCAGGCGTTTACGCTGATCGAGCTGCTCGTCGTGATCTCGATCATCGCGCTGCTGATCGCGCTGCTCATGCCGGCGATCAAGCGGTCGCGCGAGACGGCCCGGCGCGCCGTGTGCGCCAGTGCCCAGCGGCAGCTCGTCTACGGCATCCGCGTCTATGCCAACGACTTCGGCGATCGCACGCCGAACCTGATCAGCTTTCACAGCTGGCCCCGGCAGTCCGCGGCCTGGCTGTCGGACCAGTGGATGCGGGATTTCGATCTGACCGACTGGGGCGGACTTGGTTTGCTGTACAGCGAGGAGGTCGTGACGGATTTCCGTTCGTTCACCTGCCCGTCGTGGCAGGGCCAGCCCGGCGACTACCTGGACGAGGCCCATTACTGGCCGAACGGTCAGCCGACCACGACGTACATCGTGTATTCGTTCTTCCCGATGCGCAACGCCTGGGCGCACGACGGCGAAGAGCACACCCGGGGCGACGGCGACGGGCGCCTCGACGACATCGATCTCAAGATCGCAACGTGGGACAGCCACTATCACGGCACGGAATTTCGTCACCGTGGCGGGATGAACTTCGCGTACTACGACGGTCACGTCGTGTGGTGGGAAGACCGTGAAATGCTGTTCTGGCACGCGGAATGGGTCATGACGCCGCGCACCGGCAGCCCCTGGTTCGGCGGTTCGCTCTACTTGTTCGGTGAATTGGACCACTGACTGCGTCCGGCGCCGGCCCGATCCGCGCTCCTCGCTCCCCGTCGCCCGAAGCGGCAGAATGCCGCGGCGCCGACGACGCCCCCAATCGTGGACGGCTCCGGGACCAGCCGAAACGTGAACGTGCCGAGGCGAGGCCTTCCGTCAAATGGCGCTCCGCTGATCAGGGTGATCGGCACGTGCGGGGCGACGTCGGCATTCTGCGACGTGAAGTTCGGGCCGCTGTCGGTGCCGGAGTCATACGCGAACAGATCGACCTGCACGAAGTGACGCCAGAGGTTGCCGTGGCGCAGGTTCAGGTCGTGTACCCCGACGAACCAGTCCGGGCTCGGGGCGATCATCGTGACGAGTGTGACCAGCGGATGCGAGGCGTCGACGTCGAACGCCAGGGTCGTCGAGCTCGGTGAGCCGATGGTCGAGCCGAGGATCTGCGTGTCGACGTCATTGCCTTCGGCGAGAAACTCGTTCCGGAGCGTGAACGTGCTCCCGGTCTCGGCCATGCGCTCGATTCCCGGCGTCGCGATTCCGCCCGGTTCCCAGAACCGCACGTTGTCGTTGTGCGTCGTGCCGACCAGCGGGGAGAAGTGCGCCCCGCCCGGATAGGCGCCGGGATGGGTCGCGGCGCTCCAGGTCGCGTCGAATCGCACCTCGTACGGCACCTGCATGATGCCGGCACGCGCGGAAACCGTGCCGACGATGGTGAGCAGGGCTGCGAAGAGCGCAGCGTCTCGCAGGGTTTGCATGTCGTACTCCCTTCCCGGAGGGTCACTTTGCCGGCAAAGTACGCGCGAACGACAGCCCCCGATCGATCCACTTCCTGAGCCCGGGGGCGCGGACCTTGCGGGCGTCGACGTAGACCATGCTTCGGATCGCCTTGCCGGTGAAGGTCATCTTGCTCGTGTGCGGCTCGCGCAGCGCCTCGGCCGCGCCTTCGTTGCCGAGACGCACGACCAGCTTGTCCTTCACCGTGCCGCAGAACATGTTGCCGTTCACCATGAACGCAGTGCCGCCGAACATGTTCTTCTCGAAGACGCCGCGCCGTCGCTTGACGTGCGTGCGGATGAGCTCGGCGATCTGATCATGGGTGGGCATGCGGTGTCAATGATACGCAAGTCCGTCAAGCGGGTATCCCCCCAACCCCCCCTTGGAAAGGGGGGGCTTTCCGGCCCTCGGTGTTCGCTGTTGATACGAAGCGCTGTTGCATCCGGCCCTTCGGCCGCGATACTGCGTGACGTGAACGATACGAACATCCAAGACGTCTGGATGCTCGAGCCGGACCTGCTGTTTCTCAACCACGGCTCGTTCGGCTCGTGCCCGCGCCCGGTGCTCGAAGCGCAGGCGCGCCGGCGCGAACAGATGGAGCGGCAGCCGGTCGAGTTCTTCGTGAGGCGCCTCGGCGCGGCCTATGACGAGGCCCGCGCGGTCGTTGCCCGATTTCTCGGCGGCGAGGCGGACAACCTTGCCTGGGTGCCCAACGCGACGTCCGGGATCAACGCGATCCTGCGGTCGATGGACCTGCGCCCGGGCGACGAGCTTCTGACGACGGATCACGAGTACAACGCCTGTCGCAACGTGCTCGAGTTCGCCGCCGCACGGGCCGATGCGCGCGTCGTCGTCGCCGAGGTGCCGTTTCCGCTGTCCGGCCCCGAGCAGGCCGTCGAGGCGATCGTGGAGCGCGTCACGTCACGGACGCGCCTGCTGCTGGTCGATCACGTGACGAGTCAATCCGCGCTCGTGATGCCGATCGAGGCGCTGGTGCGAGAACTTCGCGATCGTGATGTCGAGATCCTGATCGACGGCGCGCATGCGCCCGGGATGGTGCCCATCGATCTCGGCGCGCTGGACGTGGAATATTACGTCGGCAACTGTCACAAGTGGCTGTGCGCACCGAAGGGCGCCGGCTTTCTGCACGTGCGCGATGACCGGCAGGCATCCGTCCGACCGGCGATCATCAGCCACGGCGCCAACTCGACGCGAACCGATCGCAGCCGCTACCTGATCGAGTTCGACTGGATGGGCACGGCCGATCCTACGGCCGTGCTCTGCGTGCCGGACGCACTGCATTTCATGGAATCGCTGCTGCCGGGCGGCTGGCCCGAACTCTACTCGCGCAATCGCGACCTGGCCCTGGCGGGGCGCCGCGTGCTCTGCGCGGCGCTGGACGTGCCGCCCCCGTGTCCGGACGAGATGATCGGGGCCATGGCGTCGCTGCCGCTGCCGCCGGGCGAACGCCAGCTTCCGAATTCCGCCCTGTATGCCGATCCGCTGCAGGACGTGCTGCTCGAGAAGTGGCGCATCGAGGTGCCGATCATTCCGTGGCCGGCGTCGCCGCGGCGCATGATTCGCATCTCGGCGCAGGTGTACAACCGGATCGAGCAGTACGAGCGGCTCGCGGAGGCGCTGGCTAAAGTATTGGCGAGTAACGCGTAGCGAGCAGTCGCTCGCGAGGAGTTCATGATGAATCAATTCATCGGCTTGGCGAGCGTCGCGGGCATCGTCCTCGGCGTGGTCCTGGTGACTCAGATGGCATTCGCCGGCTCGCTCGAAGCGCCGTCCGGTCTGTTCAAGGACCTGAATGACGAGGTCGCCGGTGATGCGCTCATGATCAACGGCACGCAGCTGTTCGTGGACGATCGGATCATCGGCGAGCTTGACGGCGTGGCGAAGGCGCTGAACCAGCCCGTGAAGCATCCGAAGAACCCGCTGATGGTGCCCGACAAACCGTGGGAGGAGCAGTACACCTTCAGCTCGGTGATGTACGACCAGGAGGAGGGATTCTTCAAGATGTGGTACGGGGCGTGGTTGGACGACTACAAGAAGCAGCACATCTGCTACGCAACGTCGGCCGACGGCATCACGTGGAAGAAGCCGATCACCACGCCCTGGAACTCGAAGGAGCATCACAACAAGGTGTTCGGCGGTACGAAGGAGTTCAATTGCGCCGGCGTGTTCAAGGATCCGACCGATCCGGACGGCGAGCGGCGCTACAAGATGGTCTACAGCGACTACCCCGACGGCACGTCGAAGACGGCGTCGTCCAGCGCGGCGTATTCGCCCGACGGAATTCACTGGGTGCCCTACGAGGGCAACCCGCTGATCCCGTTCAGCGACGCGCATTGCTGCCCGTTCTGGGACGCGCGGCGGGGGCGGTACGTGACCTACCTGCGCTACGGGCCGCCCAACACGCGCATGATCTCCATGACCGAGAGCGAGGACTTCGTCCACTGGTCGCCCAAGATCACGCTGTTCCGGCGGAAGAAGATGGACCAGCCGCTCGAAACCAAGCTCTACCAGATGGAGGTCCTGCCGTACGGGAACCATTACTTCGGCCTGATCACGACCTACCACGGCGAGACGATCGAGCCCATCCCTCCCGAGAAGGTGGCGTGGGCCGACAAGTCAGACGTGCAGCTCACCTACAGCCGCGACGGGCGGATCTGGCATCGCGTCGGAAAGCGCGGCGCGATCCGCGAAAGCGAGTTCAGCGAAGAGCGGGACTGGGAGACGTTCGCGCGCGAGGCGACGTTCATTCCCTGGGGCGAGCACGGTCGCGACTGGGACTGGGGCTCGCTCTACCCGCTGCAGGCCCCGGTCGTCATCGGCGACGAAATCCGCATCTACTACGCGGGCGCCACCAACCGGCACTGGGCGCCCTATCACGGTGACAAGGACACGAAATCAGGAATCGGCCTCGCCACGCTGCGCCGCGACGGGTTCGTCTCTCTCGACGCTCGAGGCGAGGGCACGATGACGACCCGGACGCTTTTGTTCATCGGCGACGCCCTGGAGATCAACGCCGACGCTTCCGGCGGATCCATTCGCGTCGAGGCGCTCGACGCGGAGGGCAAGGTGATCGAGGGCTTCTCGAAGGCCGACTGCGCCGAGATGACCACGGACGACGTCCACGCCATCGTGCAGTGGAAGGGGACCACGGACTGCCACCTGATCCAGGCCACGCCGATCAGGCTGCGCTTCCATCTGACGCGCGCGAAGCTGTACTCGTTCACGCCCCGCATCATGCACAAGCACTACGTGCCGTCGTACGACTGATTCGACCCTCGGGAGTAGCGCGTGGCGGAGGGCGGTTCTCCTGCGACCCCGTGCCGGTGACTCCAGCCTGGCGAGTCCGGCTACCGTCTGCGCCGTGCTGCCGCGATCAGAGCGGCGCCAAGCAGCATGACGGCCGAGCCCGGCTCGGGCACCACGCGGAACATGTTGAAAGATGTCGGGTCGAGGAGCATGTGCACGGGGCCGAGCTGGCCGTTGAAGTCGACGACGTGCATCTGCAAGAGCCGATTGGGATCCACGAAGGCGTCGAACGTGCCCAGCGACGGGTCGTGGCCGTCGACGACGCCGAGGCTCTGGAAGTCCGCGATCACGGGAGGAAGCTGGTCGAAGATGCTGTCGAATCGCAGGGCGTCGGGGCTCCTCACGACCTCGCCGAGATCGACCTGCCCGTCCAGGTTCGTGTCGACCCAGACGTCCAGGAAGACGTCGTAGAACGCGACGGTCGGTCCCTCGTCGAGCTGGCCGTTGGGCGGAGCGATCAGCTCCTGCATCTGGCCCATGCTCGCGGGGAGACCCGGCATGAACCCGCTGTCGAGCCCGATGCGGATCGACACGTCGAAGAAGTTGCCGATCGCGAAGGCGCCGCCGGACACGCTCATGTCGGCCAGCTCGGTCTGCACCGTGTCCTGGCCGGACGGGTCGGGCACGACCTGCTCGTCGATCAGGATCAGCGTGTGGCCGTCATTCGAATCGACCGGCTGAAGCTGGAGGGTCACCGGCACGTCGCCCTGGCCGGTCCAGGCGTTGGTGAGCGTCCCTTCGAGATGCGCTTCGACCGTCGTCAGCCCCACGGGCTTGACGGGGCGCGGCACGACCTTGAAGCCGCCGAGGCCGTCGAGGGTCCAGCTGAACTTCGCGTCGCGGTCGTAGTCGATCAGCACGTCGAAACGGCCGATCCGGTCGATGGTCCAGGCCTGCGTGAGGGGCACGGCCCCGGTGGCGCCGGACTTCACGAGGGGGTTGGCGATCCCCCCGGTGAGCGCGTCATCCTCGTTCCACCCGGCCTTGTGCGTGAAGACGTGCGACGGCATGACGAGGTTTCCGTAGTACTGGTCGCCTTCAATGCCGATGGTGTCACCGACGACGAAGATCGCGTCGATGCCCGCGACCTGGGTCACCGGCGTGAACTGCGGCACCCACGGCGTCGTGTTCGCGGGGTCGTAGAGCGGCGCGGTCGCTCCCGTGGCGGGCGCGGCGCAGCCGCCGCACTTCTTCGGCGCGGCCGTCTGCTTGAAGTTGTCCAGCCGCAGCTTGCCCGCGGTCTCGTCGACGGTCGCCGTCTTCAGGTCGCCCAGAACGATGTGGACCTCGTACTCGCCGTCCTTGAAGCGCGCGTTGGCGTTCTTCCCTGCGTCCGGCTTGCCCGCGAAATTCGCCGCGTCGTTCGTGTCGGCGATGTTCGTGTCGTCCTTGGCGTTCGTGTTCCAGTACTGGTCGTCGTCGACCTTGTTCGGCCGACCGGTGTCGTCCTTCGTATTGGTCACGATGTAGTGCATCGCCGCGGGGAACCCGGTGGGATTCGGCTTGACGCGGAGGTCCTGGGTCACGTTCCCGTCGCTGCCGTCATCGGCATAGACCTTCTTGAAGAGCGTCCGATCATTGCCGCCCGCGCCGCCGGGGACGCCCGGAAACCAGTTGTCGTCGAACTTCGCAAGCAGGTAGGGGCTTGCCGCTGTGCGCACGTCGTGCTTCGGCACGCCCCGGTCGAACAGCGCCTTGACGTGGTATCCGATCTTGTGCGGCGCGCCAGGGCCCTTGAGCGAGTCACTCATCTTGTCGCGGGCGTCGGCGATGATGTCGACGTCGCCCTTGATGGTCTGCTTGTCGAAGGTGTCGAGGTTGCCGGGCGGGGTGGTCTTGCCGCTCTTGGCGATCAGCAGCTTTTTCCCGTCGCCGTTCGTGTCCTCGAGCGCGGGGGTGTTCTCGAGCGGGTCGCGGTCGGCGACGACCGTGAACCGCATGAACGGATTGCGCATGTCGGAGCGGCCGGGGCTGGAGCTCACCGCCACGTCGAAGTGCAGGTGATGCTTCGGCTCGCCGCTGTAGTGGGTCTTCGAGATCTTCCCGATGCTTTCACCCTCGGCCACGATCGAGTTGACCGCCTTGGCGCTGCGGTCGCTGATGTGAAGGTAAGAGTCGTACTCGTGCCCCCCGGGCACATCCACCTCGACCGTGATCATGCCGCCGTTGTCGGCGTTGTTCACAACGATCTTTCCGGCCCGCGCGACCACGACCGGGTGGCCGCCCTTGCCGTCGACCGAGACGTCGATGCCCTCGTGGAATCCGCGACTGAAGTTCTTCCCGGGGTCGCCGTCGGCGAAGCCCGTGAGCATCTGGTGGCTCTTCGTGGCCACGTTCACGGGCCAGGTGACGGCGATCTTCGTGGCGAACACCGCGGAGTACCCTGAGTTCCCGTCGTCGTTCACCGCCCGCACGCGGTAGCTGTAGGTCTTGGTCGAGTCCTTGTTGGCGTTGTCGGTGTAGGTTGTCGTGCCGGCCGTGACCTCGCCGATCTTGGCGAACGTGGCGCCGTCGGTGCTGCGCTCGATCTCGAACTTCGTCTCGTCGCCCGAGTTGTCCTTCCATTGCACGACGATCGGCCGGTTCTGCTGCGTGTTGCCGGTGCCGTTCGACCGATACTGGGGCCTGGCGCCCGTCTCCGACGGGTCCGTCGGGGGCGCACCGTGCGCGGCGCCGGCCACACAGAGCAGAGCGGTCATGATGAGAGCAACGGCGCGATGCGGATTGGGTGTGTGCACGATCATCGATCCTTTTTCAAGGAGATGCGCAGAGCGCGCGGATTCGGCCTCGGCAACGTCCGAACGGACGAGGCCCGAATGGTCAGAAGCAAAGCGCATGCCATCGCCGCAGTCTCCCACGTGACTGGCGATCAGAGGGCTATTGCGGACTTCGCTGACTGAAATCGTCGTCCATTCTGGCAGCCAGAATGGAGTTGGGAGAGCAGTTGAAAAGTCGAAGAGTCGAAGGTCGAAGGTCGAAGGTCGAAGGTCGAAGGTCGAAGGTCGAAAAGTCGAAGGTCGAAGAGTCGAAGAGTCGGGGAATAGGAAGAGCTGACTTGGATCGAAGTCCGTGAGGTCGGCGGCGCGCGATCGGGAGGCCCGTGCGTCGCAGGGAAAGTTTCAAGTGTCAGGTGTCAAGAGAACTTGACGTGACGGCTTCGCCGTCGAATCATCCAGGCCGCATGCGACCCGACGGCGCGCCTCGCTCACGCCCCAAACCGACTCCCCGACTCTTCGACCTTCGACCTTCGACCTTCGACTTTTCGACCTTTCGACCTTTCGACTCTTCGACCCCACCCCTGTTCTCGTCAGCCTCGACTACGAACCGTACCCATCCGGGTTTGCGGCGAACCATCTCCACGCCGACGCGACGATCTCTTCGACGTCCGTCGTCTTCGGCTTCCAGCCTAGCTCGCGCTGGATCTTCTCCGGGTTGGCGAAGAGGTAGGGCGGGTCGCCGGGGCGCCGGGGCCCCGTTCTGATCTCGATGTCCCGGCCGGTGACCTTCAGCGCGGCGTCGACGATCTGCTTCACGCTCATGCCCTGGCCGATGCCGAGGTTGTAGAAGCGGCGGTCCCCGTCGCGGAGCGCCTCGAGCGCCGCGACGTGGGCCCCGACAAGATCGTCGACATGGATGTAGTCGCGGACGCAGGTGCCGTCGGGCGTGTCGTAATCCTCGCCAAAGATCGTGAAGTGCGGGCGCTGACCGAGCGCCGTCTGCAGCAGAAGCGGAATGATGTGCGACTCGGGGTCGTGGTCTTCGCCGATCGAGCCGTCGAGCCGGCAGCCGGCGACATTGAAGTAGCGCGGCGCGGCGAAGGCGAAGGCGTCGTTGGCGGCGGCGTAGTCGAGCAGGATGCCCTCGACGAACAGCTTCGACTTACCGTAAGGGCTGATCGGGCGCTGCGGCGCGTCCTCGGTGATCGGCACCTCGTCGGGCTGACCGTAGGTCGCGCACGTCGAGCTGAACACGAGGCGCCGGATGCCCACGCGGTCCATGGCCTGGAGCAGGCTCAGCGTGCCGGCGGTGTTGTTGCTGTAGAACGACAGCGGGTCGACCATCGAATCGGCCACCGTCGCGAGGGCGGCGAAGTGCATCACCGAGTCGATGTGCTGCTTCCGCAGCAGCGCCTCGATTTCGTCGGTCTGGCGCAGGTCAAGCTCCGCGAACACGACGTCGTTCGGGACGGCCTCGCGGTGTCCCTGGAACAGGTTGTCGAGGACGACGGGCGTGTGACCGGCATCGCGCAGGGCGGCCACGGCGTGAGAACCGATGTATCCGGCACCACCGGTGACGAGCGTGTTCATGGGCGTGTTCATCCGCAGTAGATCCGGTAGCTCGCCAACGCCTCGTCGTCCCCTCAGTGCAGCCACTTCAGCACCACGAAGCCGCCGACCAGCAGGATGACGAACACGAGGCTGAGCACATTGAAGTAGCGGTCGATGAAGGGCAGCGCCCTGGGGCCGATCAGCCAGAAGACCAGTGCGACCGCGTAAAACCGTGCGGCGCGGCCCACGAGGCAGGCCACGACGAAGATGCCCAGGTGCATCTGGGCGAAGCCGGCCGTGATCGTCAGCAGCTTGAACGGGATGGGTGTCAGGGCGGCGATGAACACGTACAGGTCGCCGCGCAACGCGAACTCGCTCGCGAGCTTGTCGACCAGTTCCTGCGTGATGCCTGGGATGAGCAGCGCGACCTCGATCATGGCGTAGCCGAGCAGGTACCCGATCAGCGCGCCGAGCACGCTGGCCACGGTCGTGACGGTCGCGAACCAGATCGATTTCGCGCGGTTGCCCAGGCAAAGCGGCCCGAGCAGGACGTCGGGCGGAATGGGGAAGAAGCTCGACTCGGCGAAGCTCAGCAGGAACAGCGCCGTCGTGGCGTGGGGCCGGTGCGCGAACGAGAGCACCCAGTCGTAGAGGCGTCGGTGAATGGCCCACCGCGGCACGGGCGGCGTGCCGGACGACGCATCGGCGGCCAGATCATCGGTGGCGGTCATGGCGTGTTTATCGGCTATGCGCGAGAGAGACGCCAGTGCGCCGCGGTTCGTCGTCGGCCGCTATGACCCCTGCGTTTTCAGCTCCGCCAGGTAACCCTTCAGCGACTTCTTGACCATCCCGACGAGGAAGATGCCGCCGAGGATGTTGGGGAAGGCCATGCTCAGGATCATCAGGTCGGAGAAGCCGAGGATCGGATCCAGGCTCGTGACCGATCCGATGAAGACGCAGAAGACGAAGAGAAGTCGGAAGATCACGACGAAGCGCAGGCTGAACAGGTATCCGAACGCGCGCTCACCGTAGTAGCACCACGAGATCATCGTTGAGAACGCGAAGAGCACGACGCTGATCGACAGCACCGTCGGGAACCAGCCGCCGACGCTCGTCTGCTCGAACGCATACATCGTCACGGCCGTGCCGTTGGTTTCGTTGGCCAGCTCGGGCGCGATGTACGCGTCGGTGATCAGCACCACCATCGCCGTCATGAAGCAGATGATGATCGTGTCGATGAACGGTTCGAGGCTCGCGACGAATCCCTCCCGGGCGGGATGCGACGCCTTGGCCGCGGAGTGGGCGATGGCGGAGCTGCCCAGGCCCGCCTCGCTGGAGAACGCGGCCCGCTTGAAGCCCATGATCATGACGCCGATGAGCCCGCCGTAGGCCGAATCCCATTGGAACGCCTCGGTGAAGATCAGCGCGACGTGTCCCGGAAGCTGGTCGAGGTTGCCGAGGATCACCACCAGGCATCCGCAGACGTAGAGCAGGCACATCGTGGGGACGATCTTCGAGGTCGCCGCCCCGATGCGCGTGATGCCCCCGATGACGACCATGCCGACGATCACCGCGAGCAGGAGTCCGAAGCCGAGGCTGACTCGATACTTCGTCGTTGCGCGCTTTGCCTGGTCGGCCTCGACCTGCGCGGCCGGGAGCGTCGCTTCGATCTGGACCGGCGTGAGGATCGCGCGGACCTGCGGCTCGCCCAGGCCGGCGCGCACCTGATCGAGGGACTGGGCGTCGTCCTTGCGCGCGTCGGTGAGCTGCTCGTCGGTGAGCAGGGGCCGAAGCTGGTCGAGATCCATGTCCTTCATGACCTGCTCGCCCAGCGGCTTGTCGGCGACGAACGCCGCGTGAAATCCCTCGTACGCCTGGTTGGCCTGGAACATGTTGCCGCCGCCGAGCGCGCCGGCCATGCAGAAGATGGCGAAGACGATGGCAAGCAGCTTGCCCAGGACACCCAGGACGGGATGGATGCTCTTCAGGCCCTGGTCCAGGTAGTACATCGGGCCGCCCGAGACGGTGCCGTCGGGGTTCTGCCGCCGGAACATCTGGGCCAGCGTCGACTCGTGAAACTTGGCGGTCATGCCGAAGAAGCCGAGGAACATCATCCAGAAGATGGCGCCGGGACCGCCCATCTTCACGGCGATCGCGACGCCCGCGATGTTGCCGAGCCCGACCGTCGCCGACAGCGCGCTGGTCAGGGCGCGGAACGGCGTCACGTCGCCGGGATCGTCCTCCTTCGTGTACTTCCCGCGGACCACGGCGATCGCGTGAAAGAAACCCCGGATATTGATCCACCCGTACCAGAACGTGAAGAACACGGCGCCGGCCGCCAGGAAGACGACCGTGAAGGGCAAGCCGGGACCCTTGAGCACGACCTTGTCGTCCTCGTCCTTCTCCGGCTGGCCCGCCTCGTCGAGCTTCGGCGACTTGAACGCGCCGAAGGAGATGTCGAAGAACATCACCGTCTCGATGTACGTGTTGACCTCGCTGATTATTTCGTTGAACCGGTCCTGAAGCGTTCGATCGTCCGTCGATGCGTCGGCGTCGGTCGATACCGCCGGCTTGGCCGGCGCTTCCGGCGGCGCCTCGTCCTGGGCGACGCTCGTGCCGCAGATCAGCAGGACGGCGAAGAGCAGTCCGAGTCCGGCGAACCTGAAAGGTCGGGTTTCCACTTGCATGCGTCGGCTCCATCCGTGCGGTGTGGATTCTCGTGTCGATTCTCGTGTGGATTCTCGTGCCGATTCTCGTGCCGCGCCGAAGGCCGCGGCGCCCGGTCTGCGGGCGATGGCTCAGGACGCGGCGCCGGGTGTCGTCGCTGTCGCGACGTCCTTGGAAATGTCAACCTGTTCGACGGGTTCGATCACCGGTTCGGGCGCTTCGGCGCGCGGGGGCGGCGCGATGCCGAGACAGGCGATGGCGTCGCGCTCGACGACGTTGCGCAGCTCCTGTGTCGAAACGTTCGGCAGGTTCGTGCCCTGCGTGAACCGATTGATCGAGTAGATGTTCTGGATCGCCCGGCGCGGCGTGCAGAAGGGAAAGCCGCTGCCGTAAAGAAGCTGCGGCAGGGCGCCGTAGTCGCCGGCGAGCACCAGCGCGTGGTAGAGCTGCCACGGCTGGGTGACGAGCTCGCTCGTATCGGCGAAGACGTTCCGATGTCGCGTGATCAGGGCCATGGCCGCCTCGATCCACGGCCGGCCCATCCGGGTGAGCACGATCTTCAGGTCCCCGAACGACCGCGCCACCTCGTCGTAGAGCTCGGGCCGGTCGTAGGCCATCTCCGCTTCGGGGCCGAACAGCGCCGCGCCGAAGACGAAGATCGGCATCCGCTCGCGTTCGCATCGTTCGTAGAGACGCATCGCGCGGCTGTGGCACGGGTGCATCCCCGCAGCCGATGGGCAGATCGTGATCCCGGAAAGCCCAAGGGCGATCGCGCGGTCGACGCCTTCGTCCGGATCGGTCTCGAGTGGATCGACGCCCCCGAAGCCGATCAGGCGGTGGGGATGGCGGCGCACGGCTTCCGCGACGTGCTCGTGCGTGACGAGGGCCTCGGCCCGCTGGCATTGCAGGCCATGGACGAATGCGTACTGGACCGGCTCCATCGCCTGATCGTGGGTGAGCGTGTCGGCCTCGAGACGGTTCCAGGGTTCGTCGTCGGGCCGCGTGACGAGCCGATCGATCGCGCGACCGAGCCTGGTCGGGGCGCTCCAGACGTGAGTATGGACGTCGACAATCATGAAGTCGTCTGGTCGTACTGCTCGGCGTCGAGCAGGGCGTCGAGCTGGGAGGGTTCAGCGACCTGGAGACGCACGATCCAGCCGCGAACGTAGGGATCCTGGTTCACCAGGGACGGGTCGTCGAGGACCTCCTGGTTGACGGCGACCACTTCCCCGTCCACGCCCGCGT
>NYZC01000214.1 GCA_002686995.1 Phycisphaeraceae bacterium
CGTTGACCGGCGTGTTCGGGTCGTCGAGCATCGTCAGCGTGCTCGGTTCGTTCGCGTCCAGCGCGCCGTCATGATCCAGGTCCGCGTAGATCGTCACGCCCGGCACGCCCGGCTCGCCCGCGTCACGCTGACCGTTGCCGTTGCGATCGTGCCACTTCAAACCGTGCACCGAGCCCGGAAGCGGATGGTTGCCGAAGTTGAGGTTGACCACCTGCTCGCCGGGCGCAAGATCGAGACGGTGGGCGCCGCCGGCAACGAGCACCTGGCCGTGCGCTTCGAGCGAACGCACGACCGGATCGTTGAGCTCGTGCAGTGTCCCGCGGACGTCCCAGATCCCCGGATCGAGCGTGCCCACGTTCACCTCGATCGACTCGGGCGTCGGGAAATCACCGCACACCTCTCCGACCTGGTGACCGAAGAGGCTCACCGTGACCTGGTTGCTCTCGTGCGACACGAAGAAGGTCGTCTGGTCCGGGATCAGCATCCCGCACGTGTCCGCCCAGACCATCGTCAGCTCCAGTGTCGTGTCGAGTCCCCCGTCGGGCCCGGCCGTCGCGCTGATCCCCGTGATGTCGTAGTCGACCGCGTTGCCCGGCTGATTCACGATCGTCTGCGAGCTCAGCACCGCGACGTCCGGATCAGGGAAGGTCTGGACGTGCCCGGACGGCACGACTTCGCGGATCACGTTGAAACCGTGCGGCACCTCGAGCCAGTAGAGACCCGATTCGTCGAAGCTCGTCGCCGGGTCGTTCGCCATCGTCTGCGTGCGCGGCTCGTTGTCGTCGAGCACGCCGTTGTCGTTCAGGTCGGAGTAGATCGTCACGCCCGCCAGGCCGGGCTCGCCGCTGTCGCGGTCGCCGTCCCCGTCGACGTCGGACCACTTCAGTCCGTGGACCGACCCCGGCAGCGGGAGGTTGCCGAAGTTGATGCCGCTGATCGCTTGGCCCGGCCCGACCGTCAGCGCGTGACCGCCGCCGTCGACCGGAGAGGTCTGCTCGTAGCCCTCGGGTACGACCTCTCGAATCAGGTGCGCGCCCGGCGCCAACGTGCGAAGCGAATAACGCCCCGTCTCGTCAATGGCCGTGCCGGCGATGTCGCTGCTGGTGACCGTCGCCGGCTCGTTGGGATCCAGCGCCCCATTGCCGTTGAGGTCGGAGTAGATCGTCACCCCGGCGAGACCGGGCTCGTCGGTCCCGCGCTGCCCGTCACCGTCACGGTCCATCCACTTCAGGCCGCTGATCGAGCCCGGCACCGGCTCGGTGCCCACCCCGCCCGGATCGTTGTCGGCATCCCCCCCGAACGACCCGGACACCTCGATTCCAGTGGACTCGGAGGCCCCCTGGAGCAGCAGCGAGTCAGAGCTCAGCAGAACCCTGGGCTCGAGTGCGAACAGTGCCAGCGCCGGGTCCGTTTCGAGGTCCTGGCTTCGCCAGCGATCATGACGCTGGCGGCGGCGGCGAACGGACGTACCGGTTCCGTGCAGGAGCAAGGACTTCATCGATGGATCTCCGGACGCAAGGTTGCGTAACAGGTTGAGGTGGTCTCACTCATGTCCCACGCAGCACCATAACCGGCCTCCCAATCCATGTCAAGAAAGTTTCATTATCCATGTGTCGATTACATAACTCTAGAAAACAAGCGTTTTCAATTCGACACAAGGGGTATATCACAAGACTCCGGAAAATCTTTTCGCCGCTGACGCGGTCAAGAGTTGCCCCGAGGCAATCAGGGCGAGATGGGAAAGCGTTACCGATCGCGCGGTGATCGGCGCTCCGGATGAGGCGGGAGAGGCAGGACGGACGGGCCAGGTACCGTGTCTTCAGTCCATTGACAGCTGCGCTGCCGCCTGCCGGGACATTCGACGAGGTCGTCGGAAGTCGGCGGGCGACATGGGGCTCCGGCGGGCGAGTCCGGCTATATCGATGCCGCCGACGTCCCGCCCAGCATCTCGGTCGCGAGCGAAACGAGCCGACCCCGGTTCATCGGCGAGACGCTGCGCCATCGCAGCAGGTGGCGCCGCAGCAGCCGCACGAACCTCTCGTTGGTGCGTCGCCAGGACGGCTCGCCGCCGCTGAGCTGATCGATCTCGACGAACACGCCGTACATGCCGTCCTGCTCGACCGGGCGGATCCGAATCCGAAGCCGCTGGCTGACGCCGAGATCGTAGGGCCGCAGCCAGATGGTCGCGGCAAGCGTGAACGACGGGTCGTCGCCGCCCCACGACACTTCCGCCTGCGTATGGGTCGCCGCGAACGGTCCCGACGCGTCCTGGCCGTGCACGTCAAACCACTCGGTCAGGTACGCGATCACGGCCACGCTGTCGAGGCCCAGAAACGTGAAGGGCAGCTCGAATCGCAGGCGCCCCGCCTCGGCCGCGGCGGGCGCCGACCAGCCGCTCCGCTCGGACGGCGATGCGATCCGGGCCGCGCGGCGGGCGGGAATGAAGCTGGAGGCGATCACCGCGGCCATCAGCGTCACCGCGACGTAGATGGCGCTGCGGCTCGAGAAGTTCATCGTCAGGCCGAGGGCGCCGTCGCCGAGGTGGCTGATCCACTGAAGCACCAGCGCCAGGATGTACCCGCCCACGATGCCCACGACGGCGTAGACCAGGCTCTCGGCCAGGAAGACGAAGAAGACGTGGTGCGGCGCGAGGCCGACCGCGGAGTAGACGGAAATCTCCCGCTGCCGCTCGTAAACGCTCCCGAGCATGGTGCTCAGCACGATGAGGGCGGCGATGGCGAGCGGCACGACGACGTCGACGTACTGCTCGACGCTGACGGCCCTGAGACGGGCCCCGAAGTAGGCCACGCCGTCGACCGCGTAGCGAACGAACGAAGTCGAGCGGTCGAGCATCTCGCCGATGATTTCGCGGGTCCGTCCGTGCGGCAGCCCGTCGAAGAGCAGGATCACGGAGGTGAACTGCGCCTGCGTCGCGGCCTGACCGCTGTGCGCCTCGGCGCGAAACGGCAGCAGCACGACGCGCTCGGCCGGCACCCGCGAGATCGTGTCGCGGCGCGCCGGCCCGGCGGCTTCGAGCATCCGCTGCCCCTGCTCCTCGAGCTCCCGGATGTGCGCGTCGGCGCCGCCGCGCATCGGCAGGATGCTCTCGCCGTCGAAGTCGCGCAGCCGCTCGAGCGCCCGGCTGTCGAAGATGCCCCGCACGACGAGCATCCTTCCCAGGAACGAGATCCGCACGCCGCCCTGGCCCACCAGGGTCGTATCGATGCCGAGCTCTCCCGCCAGCCGATCTCCGAGAATGCACTGATCGGGGTCGTCTTCGTCGAACCATCTTCCGCCGGGCAGCAACGTTCGATCAGCGCCGCAGACGCGCGCGTCACGGCCCCCCATGTAGATCACGCCCTCCGCGTCGGCCGCCCGCGTCCTCCCTTCCGACGGCACGTACGACATCCCGCGCCGCATGGGAAACGCGCGGCGCGGAATGACCTGCACCTCGCTGTCGAACTGGTTCTCGACGGCGGAAAGCGAGAGCCCGCGCCGGACGAGCACCCCCTCGTGATCGGCAGGTCCGATCGGCATCGAGCGGTCGAGGCGCTGGGCGCGCGGCGCCGTGAAGCATACGAGGCAGAACGTGATCAGCGTCAGCGTCACGACGGTCATCGTGGTGCGCACCCATCGTTTGCGCATGTTGCTCAGACCAAGGCTGAAGGCCGCCGCGGAGGCGCTGAGGCGCGACACGTCGGCCGAACTCACGGGATCGACCGCGGACGGCGCGGCGCCGTCTGCGGCGGTAGCCCGCACGTCCTGGTCGGTCATCTGCCGGATCGCCCGGATCCGCTCGCTGAACTTGCCGATCAGGAACCCGAGGATCAGCAGGCAGAGGATGAAGATGACGAAACCCGCAAGGATGATCATCGCCGATGACACCATCCGGTACGCCGGGTGCGTCCAGCGGATGATCGTGAACACGACCAGGAACACCGCGAACATGCCCGCAAGGCGGGCCCGGACGTCGCGAAACGCGAAGAGCAGCCGTTCGGCGAAGAACGAGAACGGAATCATGAGGAACATGTAGAGCAGGATGCCGTTGACGGCGTTGAGCACGGCGAGTCGGATCGAAGGATAGATGCGCGCGGAGATCGCCCACGACGCCGTGAGCGCGCGGTACGCCTCCCGATGCCGATGCGCCGCCGCCGCTTCGATGCCCTTCGCAAGCCACCGGTCGGCCTGCTCCCCCATGGCCTGCGTCGGCGCGTCGGCCACCCGGTTCCGCGCCTGCTCCTCGAGCCGGTGCCGGTTGATCTCGGCCATCCCCGCCGCGATCGCCCGCTCCTGGAACACGATCCGCCGGTCCTTTCCCGCCAGGAACCCTGCCCGCCCGTCCTGCTCGTTCCCGCCCAGCAGGTAGCTGTGCACGAACATCGACTCGCGCGCGGCGCCGAGCGCCACCCGCGCGCCGGGCTCCGTATAGCGGAGGACGGCGTGAAAACGGTCACCCGGGGGCACGAACACGGTCGCGCCCTGGTCGGCGTACTGAGTGATCGAGTACTGCTGAGGCGTCACGCTCAGCGGGGCGTCGACGACGTCGACGACGACCGGCGCGCCGTCCGGTCCGAGCGGCTGGTAGATGTCCGTCGGCGCGAGGCGTGCCATGAGCACGGTGATCCAGGTTTCCAGCTCGCGCCAGACGTTGTGAATGCCCTTGTGGGTCATCCGGATGAGGTACCGCTGTCCGTCCGGTCCCCAGTCGCGGGCTCCGGTGAGCCGGCCGGTCGCCGGATCGAGAGAGTAGGCGTCGACGAGCACCTCGCCGTTGACGTTGGCGGACGGAAAGCGGAACCGGCCGCGATCGGTCTTCTGGACCGCCGCGTAATCTCCCAGGTGATTGTGATAGAGCACCACCAGCGCATCCGGCGCGCCGCGGGTCGGCAGCAGCGACTGGCCGCCGCTGCCGGACACCACCTTGCCCCCGATGTCCGTGTACCAGGACGTGATGCCGCTGGCGGCCTTGCCGGGCACCTCCATCGGATCGATCCCCGCGCCGAGCTGGGCGGTCAGGCCGGCGATGAGCTGGGCCTGGTCCCGCAGCGCCGCGAGATCGACCGAGCGATCCAGCGGCGTCTGGTAGGCGCGGGGGTAGCGATCCGTCGCCAGGTCGATGACGGCGTGCGCGGCGCGGCCGATCAGGACGTTGGGGCGCGGGTGACCGCCGGACAGGCGACGGCCCGGAAGGACCCAGCCGGGCTGCCATCGCGCCCGCAGCCCGTCGACGCGCATCTTGGCCCCGTTGGCGATCGGCGCATCGAGCCCGGTGGTGACGTCGTTGCCCTTCCAGTCGTACCAGGAGCGCACCACGACGTCGCGCGCGGACTCGAGGCCGAGGCAGATCGGCACGTCCCCGTCGAATCCAAGCTGGCCGCCGATGCTCGACGGCGTCAGCAGGAAGAAGTAGCTGTGCTTCAGCGGCGCGTAGAAGTCGGACAGCGCCAGCGTCTGCCGGTGGTATTCGCGCTCCTGCAAGCTCCGGTCCCGGGCCTGTTCGAGCGCGTCGACAAGCTCGCCGCGCACCGACGAGGCGCTGACGACCTCTCCGAAATGAACCTTCAGGTCGACAGGATCCGCCGTGACCGCGGCCATCGCCTGACGCAGTCGCTGGACGACCTCCAGGTTGCGAACGAGAAGCTCGCCCTCAGGGGGCCGGCCGGCGCTCACCCATGCGATCCGCGCCTGCTCGGCCTCGTGCTTGAGGTCCGCGACGTGCCGATCGAGCAGGTCGCGCAGCACGTCGGTGAACAGGCGCTCCTGCCGGCGCCCACGGTCCGCCCAGAACCGGGTCTCCTCCGCCGCGCCGAGGGACCAGTAATCGAGACCGGCCAGCGCGTTGACCAGCCCCTCGAAGTCCCCGGCACGGCGCCCGGTCGATTCGAGCCGCCCCCTGACCAGACCACGATTCTCGAGATAGCGCAGGCGGCTTCCGTGCGAATCCAGGAACCTTCGTACGCCCTCCCATGCCTGGTATTTTCCCGTCAGCGCGGCGAAAACGATCTTGCGGCGGAGCCCGGCGCGCTGCCGGTGAAGGGCGCGGGCGGTCTCGACGAGCGTCGCGGCACCGCAGGCCTCGAAGTAGCCGGGCGCGCGCGCCGGCGTCACGGACCAGGAATCGGTGTGGGCCACGAGCGTCAGCGCTTCGTCCGTGACCCCATCGGGCTCGAGCACGCCGAGCACGTTGCGCGCCGTGCGTTCGGTCCAGTCGACCCGCGCCCTCAGGCACACGGTCCGGCCGGCAAGATCGTCGACGCGTCCGTCGACGACGAAGCGTGGCAGGTCCGCCGGGAATCCGAGGTGCTTGTGGTTCCAGGCTTCCGGGTCGTTACTCCGTCGAAACAGGATCGCGACGGCGCCCAGGCGCGCGGCGTCGAGCCACTCGTAGCGCGTGCCCATCCTGATCAGCGCGATCTTGCCCTCGACGTCGCGCCCTTCCAGGTCCGCAAGCGTGCCGAGCCCCGCGTCGATCACCTCGGCCGTCAATCCTTCGGGCGGCGTGGTGCACGTTCGGACGAGGTTGGGCCAGGCGGGCTCGATGGTGATCCCGGCGACGGGCGCCCCGTCCGCGTCGAGAAGCGCGCACCATTTCGTGACGGGCACCGTCACCGGGAACTCCTGGATCAGGATGTCGAGCTCGAGCTTCGCGAACTGCCGCTCGATCCATCGGGAGACCTCGGCTTCGCCGGGCGATCCCGAAAGGCGCGTCGGTGCGGCCACGATGCGACGGTGCGCGGCGCCGACGGAGTCCTCGGTGATCGAGCCGTAGACGTCGTTGAAGTCGATGGAGCCGGCCAGCTGGCCGACGGGCATCGCGCGCTGGACGGGCATGAAGCGGTTCAGCCGCGCGAGCAGCAGCAGGCTGAGGACGAGGGAAACGGCGAGAAGGGAGAGCCAGGTGCCGTGATGAATGCGACGCAAGGATCCGGTATCCGGGTGTGGGGTATGGGGGTATAGGGTATGGGGTATAGGGTATGGGGTATGGGGTGCCAGTGAGGCTCGTGCCTGCATTGCGCCGCGATGGCATTCGACCCGCGGGCTTACGCCGCGCGGTTCGCCGGCGCGCCCATGTCGGCGTACCGACGGCGTAAGCCGTCGGGTCGAATGCCATCGCGGCGCAATACCCACACGCGCCTCCGAATGCACCAATCGCCCGCTGCGTCACCCCAGACCCCAGACCCCCTTACATCCCCGAGAGCTTGATGTACGTCGCGCCCAGTTTCCAGATGGCGCCCGCGGAGAGCTGGCCCAGGATCACGCCCACCGCAAGCGGCTTCAGGAACTGCCGCACCAGGCGCACGCCACCGAACCGCAGGACCAGCAGCTTGATGATCCACGCCACGCCGATGCTCGCCCACAACCCGTCGAGCGCGCGGGTGAAAGACAGCGCAAATCCGATCGGATGCAGCGGGAAACCCAGCCAGACGATCCGCGTCAGCGACACCAGCCCGCCCACCACGATCGGCGCCGCGGTGATCACGAGCGTCCCGGGCTGGAATCGGCGTATCGTCGCCGCCCGTTCGTCGGTCAGCACGGGGTCGACCTCGGGATGGTCGCGGAAATGGCGATCCACCAGCTCGTTGCCCTCCTCGAAGGCGACCGTCACCCGGTTGTAGTACCCGCGCTTCTCGGCGATGCCGAGGTTCATGTTCAGGGCCCCGACGGAGTAGGCCCACGACAGCATCACAAGGCCGCCGACGCACATGGCGACCGCGAATCCGATCGACATGCAGGTCACGAGTCGTCGGCGTGAGACCCCGGCGCGCCCGGCCGCGTACATGGCCTCGGAAAGCAGCGGCGCGACCATCATGAAGCTGCCCGACGCGACGAAGTAGGTCTGCGCGGTGAACGTCAGCTCCCCGAAGCCGAACATCAGCACCCCGCCGAGCGCCATGATGAACACGATCGGCCACGGGATGACCAGCGCATCGGTCGGCAGGCCGGTCTCCGCGCGGATGCGCGCCGCGGACAGCGCGAGCAGCAGCATCACGCCGAGGTAGCCGAGGACGAACCAGGCGTTCAGGCCGGCCTGCCACGCGAAGCACGTCATGAGCACGCCCGCGACACACAGTCCGGCGAGGCTGAGGCGGCTGGACGCGACCTCGCGCGGCGGATCCTTCCCGCCCGGCAGCACGCCGCGGATCACGCGCCCGAGGTGCCGGCGCGCCGTGACGAGGCAGTACAGGACCATGAACAGCAGGCCGCCCGCCTCGAGCAGGCGCTCGAACGGGAACCATCCGAAATACGGAAGACCCTCCGGTCGGTAGGTGCGCAACGGCGTGAAGAATCCGACCGCGCGGAAGAGCCAGCCGACCAGGTAGCAGATGAACAGGCTCCCGGACATCTCGACGCTCATGAACAGCGCGATCGCGACCACGATCGGGTCGATCCTGATGCCCAGCGGCGTGTGCGAGCGCTTCGGATCGGTGATTTCTCGAAGCGGTCCCGGCGGCAGCAGGTCAGCCACCTTCAACCCGATCTCCCGGTTGTGCGGGTCGAAGGCGGTCATGGCCTCGCGCACGAGGACGTATCCGCCGAACACCGCCAGCCCGATCCAGAACGGTCGCTGCCGCCAGAGGGCGATGCGCCCCTCCCCATCACCCCGGGTGGCCTCGAGCACGAACGTCGTCAGCGGAAACGTCAGCCGCTCACCGCGCTCCCAGTGACTCTGGAACAGGTTGACGAGGCTGACCATCGCGACGAACAGCGCGGTGACGAGGCACGCCCACAGAAGAAGCGGACCGCCCCAGACCCGCCACGGAATCAGCCCGACGAGCGTGTGACGGTCGAGCGCGAGCCCGCATTCCGGCCGCCGACGCACGACCCGCTGCTGGGACGGCGACAGGGTTGCGAAGGTCGCGGCGTCCGCGTCCTGGTAGCCCTCCATGTAGCGGAAGACGTCTTCGGTGCCGACGATCGAGAAGTCGCGGACCTGGATCGTGCCGCGCCCCTTGAATCGCATCGCGACGTTCAACGATTCGGTGCCCGGCGGCGGCATCGTGTAGTCGAGCCCGCCCGTGATCACGAACCGGTCCGGAGCCGAGACGGATACGGCGGTGTCGCTGCGCACGGTCGCGAGCAGCTTCATTTCCTCTTCCGGCACCCCGACGTGCAGCGTCACGGAAGTCGTCGCGTCGGCGCCGTCGAGTCGAAGATGGGCGAAGACGGCGTGACGCCGGGCGGCGCGCTCGGGACCCGGGGGGCGCGTCAGGTCGAGCGTGACGACCATTTCCGAAGACCCGTCCGCTTCTGCGTGAGCGATCCGAACGCAAGGGCCGTCGCCGAGCGGCGTCTCGACGCGCTCGGCGTCAGATGAGCGCACCACCCACGTCACGCCGGCGTCGGCCCTGCCGTCCGGCGCTGGCCAGTGATCCTCGACGCTGTGACCTTCGAGCAGGTTCGCCTCGGAAGGCCACAGGCGGCTCGAGATGAGCATCGCGCGGTCGAGGTCGCGTGTTCGGTGATACTCGAACTGGTTCGCCACGAAATGGTGCCAGAACCCGCCGCTGAACAGCGGAACGCCCATCGTCAGCACGCTGAAGATCACGACAAGCTCGCCGCGTCCGACCCCGGCGTGTCGCTTCAGGATTCCGCTGAAGGCGTACACGACCACGATGGGAAGAAACAGCAGGATCGCCGCCGGCGGCAGGACGCCGCCGGAGATCGAGTCAAGCTGCGCGAAGACCTGGACGACCTCGACCAGGAACGCGCAGACGACGAGCAGCGGAATGCAGATGGCGAGAACGCGGGGGATGGAGATGCGCGCGTCGGCTCCCGGCTGACCATCAGGAAGATCCGGACTGTCCGATTGATCGTCGACGCTCAAGGGACGGACATCTTATACGGAGGCGGGGAGGAGGCCTGGAATCCTCAGTTGAACACCGCTTCGTACCGCATGCCCGCGTCATCCGGTCCGATCGGAACCAGGAAGATGTCGTTCGTGCCGATCGTCTCGTGGGCGAGCCGGCAGGTCCCCTGGGCCAGGCACGGGCTGGACGGCCCCCTGAACACGAGCGCAAAGGGCTCGCGCTGTGTCGGTGCCTGCGACGATGCGCCGCCGAGCGGCTGCGCTTCGATCAGCTCGAGCGCCACGTCATCGAGCGATTCGATCCGAAAGCGTGTGCCGACCTGATCCGCGAACGTGGCCAGCGTGAGGGGCGTCTCCATAGGAGCGCGATCGTACACGGGTTCCGGGTGTCGGGTTGCGGAATCGTCGTGACACGTTGACGACTCGAACCTGCTCGCCATCCGAAATCTCTTGCCATTCCGCGCATCACGGCGTAGAATTTCGCCACACAGCCCGGTGCCAGCCGTCAGCAGGGAAGATGAGAGATCCACTGCCCCATCCCTGAAGACCAGCGGGAGCGACGTTCAGATCGTGCGCCATCGGTGGCGACGATGCTTCCGCAGGTATACGGGGCGAGAAGAAGGATCCCGTCATGCCCACGGTCGGTGCGATTGAACTGCCGGCGATCAAGCTCGTCGACGTCGAAGGTCGCAACTGGACCGCGCTGCGGCGCCGCGAGCCGCTCGTCAGCAAGCAGATTCTCATCTCCCAGCTTCGCGCCGGCGGATTCGACGTCGACCTGGTCAACCTGAAGCGTGGCGACCAGGAAATGCAGACCGGGGAGGTGCTCTGGCGGGACATGCCGCTCGCCAAGGTGCTCGTCGGTCGCGCGTTCGACCTGCATCCGCGCGACTACGACGTCTGGGCGATCACCATCAACTACATCCAGGAGCGCGAAGGCGCCTGCGACCTCGTGCGCGAGATCGCCCGGGGCGGCGGGCGCGTCGTCGTCGGTGGCTCCGACGCCTTCGCCGAGCCGGAGCCTTACCTCGAGGCCGGCGCGCACGCGGTGGTGCGAGACAAGTCGGGCGCCGCGAACCACGCGGTTGTCGACTACGTGCTCGGCAACGAGCCGCGCGAGCCGCTCACGGGCGTCGTGCTCCCTGACGGCCGAAGCTTCCCGGTGAAACGACCGCCGATGAGCCCCCAGGACTGGCCGCTGCCGTCGCACGAACTGGTGCTCGAGACCCTGGGCGTCGAGCACTGGGAAAGCGGACTGCCCGAGCACCTTCGCCCCATCGGCTCAGTCATGGCCGACATCGGATGCGACCGGCACTGCGACTTCTGCGAGACGCCGCTCTACAAGCTCGGCTACAAGCGCATGGATCCGGAGACCGCGCTCAAATGGTTCGAGGCCCAGTGGCGGGCCGGCGCGGCGTCGGTGATCTGCCCGTCGGACCAGTTCCTCGGTCGCGTCCTGTGGAAGGAGGGACGCGAGGAGGTGCTCGCGATCATGAAGGACGTGCGCGAGATCGGCCCGGCGATCCTCTGGGGCAACGGGCTCGAGCTGAAGAAGGCGACCCTGGGCCGAGGCCTGCCCGACAGCGATCTCGCGCCGGACGAGGAGCTCGTCGAAGCGCTATGGGGCTGGGACGGATCCGTCGGCTGCTACCAGGCGTACCTGCCGGCCGAGCGCCCCACGTTCGGGCGCGAGGCGTACGCGAAGCTCTTGCCGTGGCGCGAGCATTCCCGGCTGGTCGAGTCGATCGTCCGCGCCGGCGTTGCCGACATCACCTACGGCGTCATCGTCGGGCTTGCGGACGACAACGAGGAAAGCCTGGAAGATCTCGAGCAGGGAGTCTCGGAACTCTACGACCGCCTGATCGAGATCAATCCCGATCTCGTCTTCAACGTGACCCCGTACGCGATCCGCCCCCTCCCCGGCACGCCGCAGGCCGCGGCGCTGCGGGCGTCGGGCCTGCTCCGTTTCGAAGATCCCGCAATCATCGGTGGATTCTGGACCGCGTGCGCCGACACGAAGCACATGTCCTACGAGCGCGTCTCGGACTGGCAGACCCGGCTCGCCACGATCGGCAGCGGCAACGCGATGAATTGGCAGCACGTCACCGGCGCGGCGAAGCCAAAGCCGGAGTCATTGAGCTATTAGTCCAAGCCAAGCCAATCGTTATTGACTGATTCGGACCGTCGGCGCCGCTGACGGCGCGCGCCCGGCGAACCGCGTGGCGTAACCCCGCGGGTCGAATGTCATGAGGGCGCAGTAACGACCCGCGCCTGTGACATCTGATCAGCCCCCCACGAGATGGCCCGCCGCCAGCTCCGCCGGCAGATCTTCGGGCATCGACACGGCGTCATCGCGCGCGGCTTCGCCGGCCTTCTTGAGGACGATGATGCGCCAGATGTCGATCAGCCGCATCTTGAAGCAGTACTCGACCTCGACGTTCGCGCCGTCGAGGCAGTACTCGAGACGAACGTCGCTGCGCCAGCCGATCTTCACGAACAGCGGGTTGAGCACGTGCTCGAACCAGGCCACGACCCGGTACGTCGACTGGAAGTGATTCAGCAGCACGATGCGCCCGCCGGGCCTGATGAGGCGCACCGCCCAGTTCAGCAGCCGCGCCGGATCGCTGACCACGCTGATCGTGTGGCTGATCATGATGTGATCGAAGCTCGCGTCCGCGAACGGAGGCAGCATCGCGTCCGCCTGGACCAGGTGGCAATGATCGAGGTCGAGGTCCCGGTGCTTGCGCACCGCCTTGTCCAGCATGCCCGCACTGAGGTCCATGCCGACGACGGTCACGTCATCGGGATAGCGCGGCAGCATCATGCCCGTGCCCACCCCCATGTCCAGGATCCGGTCACCGGGACGAAGGCGCATCTGCTCGACGGCGCGGGACTGCCGGGACTGCACCAGGAACCCGAACGTCCAGTCATAGCACAGCGACCACAAGTCGTAGAGCCTGCTGGTCGAGGCTTCGTTCATTTCCATGGTGGGGAACTCGGGGTCGGCCGCCTGACGGATGCGAAAGATACCGGAAACCGGCTCGTCAAGCCAGCGGTCGGGATGACGCGGGGTGGCCGGGGGTGCATGACGGCTGACGCGGGCATGATTCAGATTGCTCCAGGGATTGGGTGGCCGGGGTGGAGCCCGGGCGTCAGCAATCACGCACCCATGAACCAATGCTTCGGCAGAGCGCCGAACGCCTGACGCGCGTCCTGCGTCCGCAGGCTCAACCATGCCTTGACATGATCCCGCACCTCGCCCGGCAGCGGCGTGCCGACCGCCGACCGCGACATGACGCGCTCTCGCCACGGCGCCCATCCCTGCCAGCGCGCAAGATCCGCGGCCCCTGCGTCACTCGGTGCATCCACCGCATCCGAACGCGCCGCGGCGCGGCTCGTCGGCGGCGTCACGGAGTTCGTGAAGTTGGCCAGTACGACCTGGAGATCCGCGGTGCCCACCACGCCGTCCGGCACGCCGCCGTCGCCGGACGCGTCGCCCTGGGACAGATCGCCGATCGGCACCGTCTGCGTGAAGTTGGCAAGGACCGTCTGCAGGTCGTCGGCCCCCACCGTGAAGTCGCCGGTCAGGTCACCGGGAATGGTGACGATCAGGCGCGGCGCGATGCGGGAGAAGCCGAGGGCTCCGTTGGCAGGATTCCAGATCAGCGCCGAATCGTAGGTCTCACCGCTGACGATCTCGAACGAGTAGATCCCCAGTGCGCCGACCTGCACCTCGTAGTCCACGCGGATCAGCCCGTCGCCATCGTCCACGGCGAACGGCGTCTCGGTGAAGTTGACCGTGCCGTGGTAGTACTCGTCGGGAAGCAGGTCCACGTTGCCGGTCGCGTTGAGCGGATCCGGCGCGGTCGCTGCCGGCGACGACGACGCCTCGCCGCCGCCGGTGAGAACGACCTGCGTGCCGGCGCTCGGACCGTCGAGGCGCACGCGTACCGAGTAGTTAAGCAGATCGATCGAACCACCGTCGGTCCGGTTCAGGACGATGTCGACCGAGCCCGCGAGGGCGTCCGACGGCGTCGTCACGATCCAGTCGTCGCCCGTCAGGATGGTATTGGTGCCTCCGCCGCGACCCGGGGCGCTTTGAGGCGCCGTCGCGGGCAGCACGCGGCCCAGTTCGGCGCGCAGCGGAGCCTTGTCGAGGTTGTCCACGTTTGCATTGCCGTTCAGGTCGGCGAAGATCGAGTAAGCCGCGTCGCCCGCGCTCGATCCGAGTGCCTCGCGCAGCGGCCGGATGTCGAAAATCGTCGCCGCGCCGTCCCGATCCACGTCGGCGGGCGCCACGTCGAAACGAAACGCGAAGTCGCCTCCCGCGGCGCCGTCGCCCGACGGGAAGTCGCTCGCCTCGTCGGTCCACTCACCGTCCAGCGCCAGCCCGGAGGCGCTCGCCACCACGCCGTCGTCGAGGACGAGCAGCAGGCGATCGCTTCCGATCGAGGCCCGCAGCGTCCACACCGCCTGGAACGCGCCGCCCGGAAAGGTCTCGATCGTGAAGGCACTGAAGGCGTAGTCGTCGCCGGCGTCCTCGACGCCGTCGGGACCGAGCGTGCCGCGCAGCGCGAGGTCGGTCTGGACCACGTCGACCGGCTCGCTGAAGCGCAGGATGACCTGGTCCGCGTTCGCCCACGGTGACGGGTCAAGCTGGGTGGCCCCCGAAGCAATCGCGTAGCCGCGTGTCACGCCCGTATTAGCCGGCTCGAGCTCGTCGAGGAAGTCACCGGTCCAGTCCGTGCCGCCGATCAGGACCTCGGTGACCGTCGGGGGATTCGCGTTGAGCCAGACGCGGTCGTCTCCACCGATGTTGGCGACGAACACATCGAGGTCACCGTCGCCGTCCAGGTCGGCGAGCGCCACGGCACGACTTGACGCGTTGCCCACCTGGCCGCCGTCAGTGAAGTGGCCGCTCGAATCGTTGAGCCAGATCTCGTTCGGCTGATACGACGAGTTGACGACGATGGCGTCGAGGTCGCCGTCGTCGTCGAGATCGCCGAGCGACACACGACGGCTCCGCGAGACGCCCAGTGCCTGACCGCTGTTGGCAAACACGCCGGAGCCGTTGTTGAAAAAGACACTGCTCGGACCGCCGGCCCCGTCGGTGCCGCTGGCGAAGAAAGCGTCCAGATCGCCGTCACCATCCAGATCGCCCAGGGACACGCCAGGTGATCCCGCGCCGGCCAGAAGCGCCTGGCCGCTGTCGGCAAAACCGGCGCTGCCGTCGTTGAGCCGGACCTCCCTCGGCAGACCTGATCGAGTCAGCACGGCATCGAGATCCCCGTCGCCGTCGACGTCGCCCAGCGCGACGTCGGAATTCAGATCCGTCGACTGCCCCGTATCCGTGAAGTTGCCACTGCCATCGTTGAGCCAGATTGTCTCCTGCCCCCCGGTGGCGACGAACGCATCCAGATCACCATCGCCGTCAAGATCGCCCAGATCTACATTACGGCTGTACGAACTGCCCAGCGCCTGACCGCTGTCGTTGAAGTTTCCGCTTCCGTCGTTGAGCCACACGACGTCGGGTTGATTGAGTCCGTTGGCGACAAACGCATCCAGATCGCCGTCGTCGTCGAGGTCGCCCAGGGCAGCGCCGAAGCTCGACGCACTGCCGAGCGCCTGGCCGGTGTCGGAGAACGCCCCACCGCCGTCGTTGAGCCGGACCACGTTGGGCTGGCCGCCGCCGGCGGCGATGAAGGCGTCCTGATCGCCGTCGCCATCCAGGTCGCCGAGCGCGACGTCCAGGCTGACATCGCCGCCCAGCGACTGGCCGTTGTCGATGAATACGCCCGTGCCGCCGTCGGTAGCGGGAACCACGAGGTCGCTGTCGTGCGCCGTGTTGTTCGACAGGTCGGCTTCGCCGATACGGACGCCCGGGGGCCCGGTGACGGTGGCCGGGTTGGTCACGATCGACTCGACCGCCTGGTTCGCCGTGCCGGCGGAGACCACCGTGGCGGTGATGGTGTACACGATCGATGCGCCGGCCGGCAGGTCGACCGTGTCCATCAACGGGCCCGTCAATGATCCGGTCGTCAGGGAGCTCGCGGCCCCGCCCGACGGAGCAATCCCGGTCAATTCGAGGTTCTCCAGCTGCGTCGGGAACGCGTCGTCGACCGTCGCGCCGGTCACGTCGAGCGTACCGGTGTTGGACACGACGATCGTGTAGGTCACGGCTTCACCCTGGACCACCGCGACCCTGTCGGAAGCCTTCGTGATCGAGAGATCGGCCGAGCGATTGAGGTATATCGTGCTGGGATCATGATAGTTTGCGACGAACGCGTCCAGGTCGCCATCGCCATCCACGTCGCCGAGCGAACTGCCCAGACTCGTCGATCGCCCCAGCTCCTGACCGCTGTCGGAAAGACTGCCACTGCCGTCGTTGAGCCACACGATGTTCGGTTGGTCGAACGCATTCGCGACGAATGCGTCCAGGTCGCCGTCCGCATCGACGTCACCCAGCGCGACCTGCTCGCTGTATGAATTGCCCAGCGCCTGGCCGCTGTCGGTGAACCCGCCGCTTGCGTCATTGAGCCAGAGGGTATTCGGTTGACCGCTGTTGGCGATGAACGCATCCAGGTCGCCGTCGCCGTCCAGGTCACCCAGAGATGCGTCGAAACTGGTTGCGCTGCTCAGCACTTGACCGCTGTCGCTGAAGGCGCCGTCACCGTCATTGAGCCAGACGACGGCCGTTTCATTCAGATTGGCGACGAAACCATCCAGGTCGCCGTCGCCATCCACGTCACCCAGCGAAGCGATCAGGCTCGGCGCGTTGCCAAGTGCCTGCCCGCTGTCGACGAACGTGCCGCTTCCGTCGTTGAGCCAGACGGCGTTCGGTCGGGCAAAGTTGGTCACGAATCCGTCCAGGTCGCCGTCGCCGTCCACGTCGCCGAGCACGACGCCGAAACTTCTCGCGTTGCCCAGCGCCTGTCCGCTGTCGGTGAAGACGCCGCTGCCGTCGTTGAGCCATACGACGTTCGGTCGATCGACGAGAAGACCGTTGGCGACGAAGGCATCGAGGTCGCCGTCATCATCGAGGTCGCCCAACGAAACGCCGAAGCTCTCCACGCCGCCGAGCATCTGTCCGCTGTCGGCGAAGGCGCCGCTGCCGTCGTTGAGCCACACGCGGTTCGGTTCGCCTTCCGAGTTGGTCACGAAGGCGTCGAGATCGCCGTCACCATCCAGGTCGCCCAGCGCGACGCCCCGGGTCGCCGCGGTGCCGAGCGCCTGGCCGCTGTCATCGAACATACCGAGTCCGCCCGGCGCGGCCGGCACCACGACATCGCTGTCGTGGGCCATGTTGTTCGACAGTTCGAAGTCCTCGATGTTCGCGGGTGGCGTCACCGTCGCGGCGTTGGTCACGATCGCTTCGACTGCCTGGTGCGCGGAACCCATCGGCGCGACCGTCGCGGTCACCGTGTAGGTGATCGACGACCCGACCGGCAGGTCGACCGTGTCGCTCAGCGCGCCGACGAAGGGGCCGGTGCCAAGCGTGCTGGTCGCCCCGAGCGTCGGCACGATTGCGGTCAGCTCCAGGTTCTCCAGCGGCGCGGGGAACGTGTCGCTGACCGCAGCGCCGACGACGTCCTGGGGCCCGGCGTTGGACACCACGATCGTGTAGGTCACCTGCCCGCCCTCGACCACCGCAACCCGTCCGGCGGTCTTCGTGATCGCAAGGTCGGCGCTGTCGCGGTTGAGCCAGACGCGACTGGCCTGACCGGCATTCGGAACGAAAGCGTCCAGGTCGCCGTCACCTTCGAGGTCGCCCAGGGCCACGTCCCGACTGTAGGCGCTGCCGAGCGCCTGCCCGGTATCCGTGAAGACGCCGCTGGCGTCGTTGAGCCAGACCGAGTTCGGATAGTTCGCCCGGTTGGCGACGAACGCGTCCAGATCGCCGTCACCGTCCAGGTCGCCGAGGGAGACGTGCTCGCCCGCCGAGTTGCCAAGTGCCTGCCCGCTGTTCGAAAACACGCCTGAGCCGTCGTTTAACCAGACTTCATCGGGTCCGCCCACGACGTCGTTGTCACCGACCACGAACGCGTCCAGGTCACCGTCGCCGTCCAGATCACCGAGAGACACGCCCCGGCTCTGTCCTGAGCCGGCCAGGCTCTGCCCGCTGTCGACAAACGTCGCGCTGCCGTCATTGATCAGCACCAGGCTCGGAGAAGATCCGCGCACCAGAAAGAAGTCCAGGTCGCCGTCGCCGTCGACGTCGCCTGCGGCCACATCCACCGAAAAGCTTCCGAGCGACTGGCCGCTGTCCGTGAACCTGCCGCTGCCGTCATTGAGCCACACGTCGGTGTCGACGCCGGTGACCACGACGGCGTCGAGGTCGCCATCGCCGTCCCAATCACCCAACTGAACGGCGCTGGGGGAAGAAGCGCCCAGCGCCTGCCCGCTGTCGGTGAAGTTGCCGCCGCCGTCGTTCAGCCAGACGGTGTCGGGCTGATTGACCTGATTGCCGACGTACGCGTCCAGGTCACCGTCGCCATCGAGATCGCCAAGGGCCACGGCAAAGCTGAACGCATTGGTCAGCGCCTGTCCGCTGTCGATGAACGTTCCTCCGCCCTGATTGAGCAGAACGGTGTTGGGCTGCTCGCCGTTGACGAGAAACGCATCCACGTCACCGTCACCGTCACCGTCCAGGTCACCGAGCGAGGCGCTGATGTGGGTGTCGGGCAGCGTCTGGCCGTTGTCCAGAAACGCGCCGGAGCCTCCCACGGCGGAAAGCACGACGAGGTCGCTGTCGTGGGCCTTGTTGTTCGACAGGTCCGCATCGTCGACACCCGCCGGCGCCGTCACGGTCGCGGGATTGGTCACGATCGATTCGACCGCCTGGTTCGACGTGCCCGCCGGCGCGATCGTCGCGGTGACCGTGTAGGTGATCGACGAGCCGGCAGGCAGATCGACGGTGTCACTCAGCGCGTCGGTGAAAGCGCCCGTGTTCAGGGCGCTGATCGCTCCCGCAGTCGGCACGATGGCCGTCAGCTCCAGGTCGCGCAGCTGCAAGGGAAATGAATCGCTGACCGAAGCGCCGCTGACGTCCTGCAGTCCGGCGTTGGACACGACGATCGTATAGGTCACCTGCCCGCCCTCGACCACCGCGACCCGGCTGGCGGTCTTGGTGATCGACAGGTCGGCCCGGCTGACGTTCAGCAGCACGCGACTTCCTGCGCCATCGGCGACGAACGCGTCAAGGTCGCCGTCACGGTCGAGGTCCGCCAGCGACAGGGCGCGTCCCCCCGGCGTGGAAATCGCCTGGCCGCTGTCCGTGAAGTTCCCGTTCGCATCGTTCACCAGGAGGGTGTGCGGCAGCCCCCGGTTCACGATGAAAGCATCAAGATCGCCGTCATCGTCCATGTCGCCGAAGGAAACACCGAAGCTCTTGTTGGTGTAGAGCGTGCCGATCGCCTGGCCGCTGTCGGAAAACGTGGCGCCGCCGTCGTTGATCCAGACACGGTGCGGGGCGTAGTAGTTCGCGGAGAAGGCGTCGAGATCGCCGTCGCCGTCGACGTCGCCGAGCGCGACGTTCTCGGTCAGCGCGTCGCCCAGCGCCTGGCCGGTATCGACGAACGTGCCGCTCCCGTCGTTCAGCAGCACGTCGTTCGCCAGGGTATTGGCCACCAGCGCGTCGAGGTCGCCGTCCCCGTCGAGGTCCCCGACCGCGACGCCGCTGCCCTTGGCGCCGCTCAATGCCTGGCCGTTTTCCGTGAAGACGCCGTTTCCGTCGTTCAGCCAGACCGTATCCGGGACGTCGTTGAACCCTCCGTTGGCCACGAAAGCGTCGAGGTCGCCGTCGCCGTCGAAATCACCGAGATCGACGCCGTAGCTGTCGGAGTTGCCCAGCGTCTGACCGCTCCCGCTGAAGTTGCCGCTTCCGTCATTGAGCCAGACGATGTTCGCGTTCTCGTTGGCGACGAACGCATCGAGATCGCCGTCACCGTCCACGTCCCCCAGCGCGACGTCCTGACTTGCCTGGTTGCCAAGCGACTGACCGCTGTCGGTGAACGCGCCGTTGCCGTCGTTCAGCCAGACCCTGTTGGCACGCGGGTTGAATCTGGCGACGATCGCGTCGACGTCGCCATCGCCGTCGACGTCGCCCAGCGCCACGCCGGTCCGTGCGGCGTTGGCGCCGAGGTCCTGCTCGCTGTCGACGAGTTCGCCCGTACCGCCGATCGGACCGACCCGGAACGACCAGACGAACGGCGCGACCGGCATTCCCGTCGCGCTCTCGATGGCCGCCGTGACGGTCGCCTGCACCTGCTCACCGGCGTGGAAGTCGGCCACGGGGACCAGTTCCACCACCGGGCCGTCGACGTCGATGCCGGCGATGGCGCCGTTGGCCGTCAGCAGTCGACCCGACTGCGACGCTTGAACGACGAACGACTGATCCGAGACAGTCGCGTTGTCGATCGCCGTGTCGAAGGTGGCCGTGACGCTGGTCCCGACGTCCGCCGCATGGGAACCGGTCGTCGGGCTCACGACCGTCACGGCGGTCAAATGGATCCGTGGCTCGAGTCGTTCGAGAAGGTTGACGTCCGCGCGGATCGGCGCGCGGCGCCCGCGCGTTCTCCATCGACGCAAACGACACATACGACGCATAGCCCGGCGGTGGCATGACATGGCGATCTCCTGGCGACACGTACGGACGTACGTTGCCGCATCATCCGAACCAGTTATGTTTCAAGCGAAGCGATTTCAGACGGGCCTCTTCCCTGGACACGACCGGCGATTGTATCGCGACAACGCGCGCTCGCAAGAAGACGTGCGCGCTGCAGGACCGTCGACATATTCGGAATTCAAACTCTTCAAAGCGTGAATTCGTGCCGGTGGCGCTGTACATCGCGCGCGCTGCGACAGCGACGGCGCCACGAGCCGCAGACGGCCTGGCGGACCGCCCGTCAGCGTCCCTTCTATCGCTCGGACTACAATGCCCGCGACCCCGTTCGGCCGGATCATGCTGAGTCACCCCCCAACAAGCTCCCGACGCCCGCAGTGGCCATGGTCGGCGCGACTCCTCGGCGTCATCGTCGTGACGTGCCTGCCCCCGGGCGTATGCGCCGGGTCGGACGCAGCGCCGGAAACCGCCACCGCCGAAGCGGCCGAAGCCCGACGCGCGGCGCGGCGCTCTCCCGTCGTCGAGGTCTTCGAGGGGTCCCGAAACGCCGTCGTCAACATCTCGACGACCCGCGTGCTCAAGGTGCGGTCCCTCTTCGGCTTCGACGCGTTCTTCGATGACCTGTTCGATATCCCCGATCCCAGGCCCGGGGCGCGCCGTCACCACAGCCTCGGCAGCGGCGTGGTGATGCACGATGCCGGTTACATCATCACCAACGCGCACGTGGTCGCCCGCGCGGCGACCTGCGAGGTGATCTTCGCCAACGAGGACCGATACGAGGCCCGGATCATCGCGTCCGATCACCAGATCGACGTCGCGATTCTGAAGATCACCCCGCAGGACGATCTGACGCCGATCAGGCTGGGCCGCAGCGACGACCTGATGATCGGGGAGACCGTTATCGCCATCGGCAATGCGCTCGGCCACCAGCAATCCGTCACGACCGGCGTCATCAGCGCCCTGAACCGCACGCTCGCGATCGACGGCGACGTGTCCTTCCGCAAACTGATCCAGACGGACGCGGGCATCAACCCCATCAACTCCGGGGGTCCGCTGCTGAACGTGCTCGGCGAGATGATCGGCCTGAGCACATCGATCCGCATCGACGCTCCGGATATCGGGTTCGCGGTGCCGATCGACGAAGTCCACGCCGCGCTGCCCGGCCTGCTCGATGTCGAACGGATGCAGGGCATCCTGATCGGCGCCACGGTGGAGCCGGGTGCGCCCTGCATCGTCGCCGAAGTGGCAGAGGACACACCCGCGGCGGAGGCCGGCCTGATGGCCGGCGACGAGATCGTGCGGTTCAACGGGCGCAAGATCACCGATCACGTCGACTACCACCTCGCCCTCGTCGGGTGCCTTGCGACGCGGCCGACGGACATGCAGGTCGTACGCACCGGCGGCGCCCTGAAGCTGACCCTCACGCCCGAAGTGCTGGATCCGTCCGAGGCGTCGGATCTTCTCGCCGATCGCGTCGGCGTCCAGGCCGCGTCGATGGACGCCCGGCTGGCGCGGATGATGGGATTCACGATGCTGCCGGGGCTGGTGGTCAACCAGATCGAGCCGCACGGTCCCGCCGAGGCGATCCACATGAAAGCCGGCGACGTGATCATCCAGATCGGCCGCCACTGCCCGTACGACCTCGAGCGGGGCGGGCGCATCGTCGAGTCGCTGGCGCCGGGCGCCCGCGTGCCCATCGGCTTCCTGCGCACGATCGGGGAGCGGATCGAGCGCCGGAACCTGATGATCGAACTGAGATAGAATGACCGGATGAACCTGACGATCAACGGCGAGACCCGGCAGACGCAGGCCGCGACCGTGCGGGAGCTTCTGTCCTCGATGGGCATCGCCGAACGGCCGGTCGCCGTCGAAGTCAACCGGCAGATCGTCCCCCGCAGAGCGCACGAGCAGACCGAGCTTCACGACGGCGACGTCATCGAGATCGTGACGCTCGTCGGTGGAGGCTGATGATGAGCATGACGCATGACGCCCCGGCCGCCGCGGACACGCAGTTCGACACGCCGCTGATCGTCGGCGGCCGGACGCTCGACTCCCGCCTGATCGTCGGCACCGGCAAGTACGAGGACTACGAGACGATGGCGCAGGCGCTCGATGCGAGCGGCGCCAGCGCCATCACCGTCGCCGTCCGACGCGAGCGCCTGGTGGACAGCGAAGGCCGGTCACTGCTGGACTTCATCGACACCGATCGGTACGTGATCCTGCCGAACACCGCCGGATGCTTCAGCGCCGAGGACGCTGTGCGCGTCGCGCGGCTCGGCCGGGAGCTGCTGGACCAGATCGACAATCCGGGGCGCGACTGGGTCAAGCTCGAGGTGCTCGCCGACAGGAAGACGCTGCTGCCGGATCCGCCCGGCACCCTCGAAGCCTGCCGCGAGCTCGTTCGCGATGGTTTCCGGGTGCTCTGCTACACCAGCGACGACCCCGTCATGGCAGTCAGGATCAGGGACGCCGGCGCCGCCAGCGTCATGCCGGCGGGCTCGCCGATCGGATCCGGACAGGGCGTGCTCAATCCGAACAACATCCGGATCATTCTCGAGCTGCTCAAGGATCCGGCCGGTGGCGGTGACCCTGACTATCCGGTCATCGTCGACGCAGGCGTCGGGACGGCAAGCGACGTGACGGTGGCGATGGAGCTGGGCGCGGACGGCGTGCTGCTCAACACCGGCATCGCCCATGCGAAGCAGCCCGTGTCAATGGCCCATGCCATGCGCCACGCGCTGGCCGCGGGTCGTCTGGCGTACCTCTCGGGTCGCATCGGCAAGAAGCTCTACGCCACGGCGTCGAGCCCCTGGTCGGGGGTGATCAGCTACATCCCCGGAGAGTGAGCCGAGGTCCGGTGCGCGAATGACGCGGGGGCCGGTCGAGGGTCTTGGGCGCGTGCCACCGGCGGGCTTACGCCGCGCGGTTCGCAGGACGGCGGGCGTACCGTGGGCGTCAGCCCTCGGGCCTGATGTGCGGCCCTCCCTTGCCTGATGCGTTGCCGCCGCCCACTATCCCTTCGGCATAAGAAACCGCAGATGATGCATGCAGTGAATCGTGTGGAACTCGTGCCACTGCTCCACCGTCATCGCACCGAAGAACGGATGCAGCTTGAACTCGCCCTGATGAGACTTGAGACGGGCGATCGCCTCCGCCAGCTCCTCCACCGCGGCCGCTTCGTCGCCGCCCGACTGCGGCAGCATCGTCGACGGGGCCGGCTGACCCGGCTTGATCGACCGCTTGGCGAAGATACCCCTCTTGATGAAGAGCTTCGCGACCAGCCGCACCACCGGTGACACCTTCAGGTCGTAGCCGTCCATCGTCTGCACGATCGGCATCGTGCAGTGCTGGCAGATCATCGAGAGATCCCAGGTCCCGCCCTTCTCGTAACCGCGCTCGTGCAGGCGGCGGGCTTCGGCGACGACGGCATCGAGGTCCGGCAGATCGAGGTCACGTTGCGGCATGAGTCGGCCTTTCGTCTTCCCGGCGCCGCCCCATCGCGGCGCGGGATCGATGATAGTGCCTTGACAACCACGAGGCGCTACGCTAGGCTGCGCTCGTTGGGATGAGAGTGATCGGTTTTCTTTTTTTACAGGAGCGAGCAGATGCGTGGCAAGCGTTTGTGGACGGGGGTGCTTTGCGCCCTGATCACGTGGACCATGACCGGCGGGGCGACGGCGGACGACATCGGTACGCACGTCGGGATCAGCACGATCTCCCCGTGCCCGAGCTTTTGCGGGCCCATCCCGCCCGGCCACACCGATTTCGCGTTCGACGGGGGCGCGGGCGACTCGTTCGCTTCGACGTCGATCGACAACATCGACGGCACCGGCGAAGGCTTCGCCAGCCTCGACGGTCCGACCCTGCTGCCGCTGCTGGGCGCGGAGGCGTTCTCCAACGCCAATGCGCAGGTCTCGACCAACGCGGTGGGCATGCGATCCTACCTCTACACGGGCGCCTCGGAAACGACGATCTCGCTCGACCTGAACCTCGAGGGCACCGTGGTGGATCCCAGCCCGAACGACGGCGAGGTCCGGGCATCGATCGCGGTCATCCGCCTCCCGGACCTCGATTTCAGCACGGATTACGCGACCCTGGTCTTTGAGATCGTGCCGTCCGAAAGCGTCCTGGGCAGAACGGAGCTCTTCCTGCCAGACAACGCGGGTCTGCAGTCGGTCCCGGCGTCCATTCCGTTCACCCTTCAGCCGAACGACAAGATCTACGTCTGGGCCGGGATCCGCGCAAGAGGCACCCGAGGGGGATCCGGCGACGCGCTGAACAGCCTCACCGCGGCGTTCTCCGATCCGACAGGGCTCATTCCCCTGCCCGAGCCAGGAACCGCGACGATGCTGATTCTGGCCATGGCATCGCTCCGACGCCCGCACCGGCGATGCTGACGACGGATCACGGTGTCCACTCCATGAGCAGGTAAACGCCCGTGTCACCGATCGGGCGGAAACCGAGGCGTTCGTACAGCCGCATCGCCGGGTTGTGGCGCTCGACGTGAATCCGGACCGGCTTCCCGGCGGCCCCGGCTTCGGCCAGCAGATCGGACATGATGGCGCCGCCGATGCCGCGCCGACGGTGTGCCGGCAGCAGCGCGATGTCGATCACGTGAAGCACGTCGTCGCATCGATCAACGTAGAGGCGCCCGATCGGGCGTCCGTCGCGCTCGATCACATCGAACCGCGCCCCGTCGAACTGCTCCTGGTAGTACGTGTGCTGGGCGTTGAACTGCTGCTCGAGAAAGGCCTGCTTCTCCCTGCCGCTCCAGTCGAGCAGCGCCATCTCGTCGCTGCGCGTCGAGGCGTAGACCTCGAGCAGAAACGCCCCGTCGTCCGGCGTGATGGGGCGGAAGCCGATGCCGTCGCTCATCGCCTTCGGCGTCGCCACTCACGTCGTCGCCGCCGCACCTTGTCCCGGATCTCCTTCCATCGGGTCGAAGTCTGCGGCACCGGATCCGGTGGATCGGCACTGTCGCCCCCGGTCACGGTCGTATAGGTCTCGGCCGCCCGCGCGGAGCGACTGGGATACAGGCCGACGACGGCGATGACGAAGTTGATCGCGAGGTGCGGCTGCAGGTTCGTGTGGGCTCCGCCGCCACCGACCGGAGGGAGTGAGCCCGCGGCCATCGGCTGCAGGTTCGATGCCGGCCGATAGACGATCGACTGGAGTCCGTGCGCGTGCCCCTGCGGAAGCGTTGAATCATTGTCCTCATCCGAGCCGCGAAGCTGATGCGTGTGCGAGGCCATCTGGGACGCGTTGAGCGTGACCGTGGTCACCCCGCCAACCTCGCCCAGCCGTCGCGAGGTGAGCCCCGGTCCATTGCCTGCATGCATCGGCACGCGTCCCTCGAGGTTCGGCAGCCCGAAGGTCGTTCGACCGTCGCCCCCGTAGGTCGTCCCGACCAGCGAGAACAGCGCCGTGTTCTGGGCGATGGGAAGCAGCGAGCCGTTGCAGAACGCCCAGTTCCGCGGCGCGAAGTTGCCCGCGAAGATGCGAATCTCGGCGATGAAAGGCTCCGACATGGTTCGATCCTATCGGCTTGGGTAGATGCCAACTAGCGCGATGATGAAGTGGATGGCAAGGAACGGCATCATGTTGACGTGCGGCTGGCTGCCCCCCGCGTTCGCGATGGCGCTGCCGCTCATGTTCAGGGCGGTGATATCCGAGGTGTAGACGTCTCCCTGGGCGATCGCCGGTGCGTTGCCCACCGGCTGCGTGGATGTCGCGGCGATATTCGCGGCCTGCCACGGGTGCGTGTGACTCGGGAGCTGATTCTGGCCCAGGGTCACGGTCTCCTGGCCGCTGCGCGATCCGATCTGGCGCGGCGTCAGTCCCGCCCCCGAACCCTGGTGGATGGGGACCCGGCCGCGCAGGTCCGGCAATCCGAAGGTGGTTCGACCGTCGCCACCGTAAATGGTGCCGAGGAGACTGAACAGGGCGTCGTTCTGGTTGATCGAGAGCAGTTGGCCGTCGCAGAACGCCCAGCTTCGCGGCGCGAAGTTCCCGGCGAACATGCGGATCTCACCAACGAAAGGATCGGACATCGGCGCACCTCTTCAGCGCGAGGGAAAAACCCCCATCAGCGCGATACAGAAGCTCACGGTCAGGTAGGGCTGCATGTTCGTATGGCCGAAATTGGCGCCCGCATTCGCTACGGTCTCGGCATTCATGGCCGCTTGGTTGGAAAGCCCGGCGTAGACGTTGACGCCCGGAGACGCGAGGACATTGCCTTGGGGCGTGTCCGTGCTTGCCGCGTTGTTCGTAGCGCGCAGATCGTGCGTGTGCGAAGGCATTTCGGCGGTGGCCAGCACGTGGCTCTCCTCGCCGCTCTTCGTGCCTTGCCGGAAAGCGTCATCAAAGCTCATTGGCACGCGGCCCCGCAGCTCGGGCAACGCGAACGTCGTGCGCCCGTCGCCGCCGTAAATCGTGCCCAGGAGGGAGTAGAGCGACTGGTACTGGTTGATCGGCAACAACTGGCCGTCGCACAGCGCCCAGTTGCGCGGGGGAAAGTTGAAACCGAACATCCGAATTTCGCCGAGAAACGGTTCGGACACTTCAACAACCTTTCGTCATCGGCGCGCCTGCGGCGGCGCCAACGTCTCATGCAAGGCGCAGCCAGGTATGCAGGTGCGGTCGGCCGCGGAAATACCAGTCCAGGCCGGGCCCCTCGACATGCCACGAGTCCGTGCGGCCGCTGTTTCCGACATCCATGTCCCGGAAGAATCTCAGGTGGAGGTGCCCGTCATGCCTGGCGGCACGCCGGCGCAGCGCCACGGTTGGCGCGCCCCCGGCGAGCGGTTCGACCATCACCTCCAGCGCGCGATGAACGGCTTCGACCCCGGACGCGCCAAGGCGGACGCGGCCGACGCCGGACGGCGCGGACGCGCTTCGGGCCCGCGCGGCCGCGTCGCTTCCGATCGCCTCGAACAGTTCCGCTCCGCAGCGCCACTGCCGCGCGTAGACACCGCGACCGGGCGGGGCACCGTCGCCGTAGAAGACCGGGCCGCCCATGGAATCCGGCGCGCCGCCGCCGCGGCACGTGACGTGGCGGCCGCTGAGCACGAACTCCAGTCGATCGCCCGCCTTCGGTTCGAACAGCGCGACGGCGCAGCCGTTCAGGCCGGCCTCGGGGTTGTCGCGTTCGACCTGATCGAGCGCCCCGGCCTCGTAGCCGGGACCGTGAAGCGCCAGGAACAGGCGCCGGATCAGCCGCTGCTGCCCGGCATCGAAGAGTCGATCGATCCGCGCCTCGGAGATCCGCCAGTCGGCGGCCACGACCGTGCGCCGCGGATCGTCGAACGGAAAAACGGCTGCGCTGCGCTGCGTCGCGTCGAGGCTGCCATTCAGCAGCCGGATCATGGTTTGCGGATCAGGCGGAGCCGCCCCCGTCGGCGCGGGCATCGCGCGAGCGGCCAGCGGGACAGCGACCGACGAGGTCAAGGCGACGCCGGCCGCAGCGGTCACGACGAACTCGCGGCGCGTCAGACTCCCCGGCATCCGATCACGGTCGTGATCGCTTCGCTGCGGCATGGTCTCTCCCTGCGGACTGGGCGCCGAACAACGGCCTCGGCGCGGGCATCAAATCCAGACTCATTATATCCGGAACTCGTTTGATCGCAATGGATGAACGGCGATTTTCGGCAAGCGGGGGCGGGGGCCGGGACGCGATGTCAGGCAGGACGGGCCGGGGAGATCGAGGATCGGTTGTCGGAAGCTCGTTGTTCGTCTATTTCGGACCCGTGCTGGCGCGGATTGCCCGTTCCGAGATGACGGACAACCAACACCCGACTTTCTCCCATGCCCGACGCCTTGCATGACTGGCTCTCGGATCACCATCGCCTGCTATGGTGGATGGGGATCGCGTCGCTGCTCACCTTCGTCGGCACGCTCGTGATCGTTCCCGTCCTGATCGTCCGCATCCCCACCGATTACTTCGTCGAGCGCCGTCGTCGAAAACCGCAGGTCGTGGTGGCGCGGATCGGCAAGAACGTCGTCGGCGCAGTCTTCGTCGTCGCCGGCGTCGCGATGCTGCTGTTGCCGGGCCAGGGACTCATCACCATGCTGATCGGAATCATGCTGCTCGACCTTCCGGGAAAGCGCCGGCTCGAGAGATGGCTGATCGGACGGACGGCCGTGCTGCGGTCGGTCAACTGGATGCGCCGGAAGGCGAACCGGCCGCCGCTGAGGGTCTAGGGACGGGGGGTGCGGGCGGGCGAATCCCAGTGCGCGCATTGCGCGGGGCGAAGGTTCGAAGACCTGTGCGCGTGCCACCCGCGGGCTCACGCCGCGCGGTACGCCACCCACGCGCATGGCGTACCGTGGGCGTCAGCCCACGGATCTGACGCGCGGCAGTCCCCTATCTGACGCGTCGTCACCACGCGCCCCGGATCCCGGCTATTCTCACGGCCTTTGCCCCACACGAGAGCCGCCCCCATGGCCGAACTGCTGACCTCCACCAGCCTCATCGCGTTCCTCACGCTCGCCGCGCTGGAAATCGTGCTCGGCATCGACAACGTCGTCTTCATCGCGATCCTCGCCGACAAGCTTCCCGAAGAGCGCCGCCGATCCGGGCGCATCACGGGCCTGATGCTCGCCGCCCTCGGCCGCATCCTCCTGCTGCTCGGAATCACCTGGATCATCCGGATGGACGAGAGCGAGCTGTTCACCGTGTTCGGCCGGCACGTCACCGTCCGCGGCCTCATCCTGATGCTCGGCGGCGCCTTCCTGCTCGGAAAGGCGACATGGGAGATCCACGAGAGCCTCGAGGGCCCTCACCACCAGGGCGCGCCGACCGCAGGCAAGGCCGGCTTCGCCGCCGTGATCTTTCAGATTCTCATGATGGACCTGATCTTCTCGATCGACTCGGTCCTCACCGCCATCGGCATGGTCAAGCCTGACTCCTACGAGGCACAGTGGGTGCCGCTGGTCGTCATGATCGCCGCCATCGTCGTCGCGATCGTCGTCATGCTGGCGTTCGCCGGGCCGCTGAGCCGCTTCATCCAGAAGCATCCCACGATGAAGATGCTCGCCCTCTCGTTCCTGCTGCTCATCGGCGTCGTGCTCATGGCCGAAGGCCTGCACGTCACCCTGCCGCGCGGGTACATCTACTTCGCGATGGGATTCTCGCTGTTCGTCGAGCTGCTGAACCTGAAGATCTGGTCGCATCGGCGAAAGCAGCGCGCGGCGGCGACGTGAGTCACCGTTCGGGGTTACGCCGGCTGACTCCCACGGTTCGCCAGCCGAATTGCGAACCGCGCGGCGTAAGCCCGCGGGTGGCACGCGCACCCGACTCCCGGCCGGCGCGCCGCGCGATTCGCGCCCCGCCGAACCCTCGTCACCCCCGCCGTCGCGCCATCAACGTCAGCCCGACCGCCAGCAACGCGCCCGTCGCAGGCTGCGGCACCCGGGTGATGACACGCAGCTGCACGACCTGGCTCCCCGTCACCGATGCATCGACGATCAGCGTTCGCAGGTCGTCCGTCAGCCAGATTGCATTGAAACCCGCCAGGTCGAAACCGCGGATGCTGACCGGGTACCGGCCGAGCGCGCCGAGCACCGGATCGGTGGCGACCAGGGAATCGGAATCGATCAGGAGCCCCAGGACGGGATCTTCGAACGTGATCAGCGCCACGTCACGCCCGAACGCGCCTTCACCTGGCGGATCGTAGTGGACCATGTAGCTGCGAATCCTCGTCCCCGCCTCGAGCACGCCCGAGATGTCCGACGAATCACTCGCCGCGTTGAACACGACGTCCGACCGGGCGGCGATGTCGAGCGTCAGGGGCTCTTCGAGCACGTCGCGGCGCTCGAGGAACAGTTGCATCCGCTCCGACTCCAGGGCGCCGCGCCGTGCGTCCGCGGGGCGCTCCACCAACGTCTCGACGCTGCCGGCGGTCTGGGCGACACCTTCCGCGACGTCTACGAGCCGCCGGTTGAATGCGCGCCGGACCTGGTCATCGTCGATCGCTTCATTGTAGAACGTGAACAGCGCGATCTCACCCGAGAACGCGGCGTCCGACGGCAGCCCGAACGCGTTGGCGTCGTTCCCGCCGATGTCGTCGCCGCCGCGTCCGCCCAGGCCGGCGTTGTCGAATCGATCCCACTTCATGAAGTTGCCGGGACCCGGGACGCCGTCAACGTGACCGATCTTCGCTCCGTTCAGGTAAAGCGCCGCGTACCGGTCGTCGGGATCGTCGCTGAAGGTCGCCACGATCTGCACGAACTCGCTCATGGGATCCACGAATTCACCGAGATCCGCGGTGACCGACAGCTCATGGCCGGAGTCACCGGCGATGCTCAGGCGAAGATCGTCGAAGCGCGCCTCGTCGTCGGCGTTGCCGATCGAGATCGACAGCCCGGCGCCGACGCTGCCGGACTCGAACAGAAGCTGCTCGCCGTCCATGTGATCCAGCCGGATCCAGGCCTCGAAGCTCACCGAGTGGTCGCCGTCGAGGTTCGGACCGCCGACCGGGTCGGCGACGTGAAAGAAGTTGCGCTCCAGCCGGTCGTTGCCGTCGAAACTGAACGCGTGCCTGGGCAGGCCTGGTTGGTGCCGGTCGATTTCGACGCGGTCCGGTGTCCGGTCGTCACCCTCCGGTCGCGTCCACAGCTCACGGTCCTTCGCGTCGACGTCCTGCACCGACCGCCAGGTCCTGGGGAAGCCGCCGGTCACGATGTCCAGATCCTCCTGGTCGACGATCCCGTCACGATTGAGGTCGGCCCGGAAGCGATCCGTGCCGAGGCTCGCCCGAACGATGTCGAACCGCACGTCCTCCTGCGGCCCGAGGTGATCGGCGTGCCAGGTGATGACCGTCGGCGCCGCCACGTCGTAGGGCAGCGACGCGTCGACCGCCTCGAGCCACGCGTCCAGCTTTCCGATCAGTTCCGCCGTCCGATCCGGCATCGTGAGGGCGAGGTTCGCCGGATCGTTGCGCAGGTGGCTCTCCATCGGCGTCTCGGCCACGTTGAACAGGAAGATCTTCTCGCGATCGGACGGATCCGCGAAGTCGTCGATGGCTTCCGAGACGACCCAGGGCCCCTGCGCGCTGAACCGTTCGTCCCGGTTGTCCACGATCACCTCGACGTCCGGATCGCCAACGCTGACGAAGCGCACCGCGTCGGCGCTCGTCCAGTACGAAGGGTTGCCCGAGGCTTCGATCGACACGAAGTCGGTGCCGTCACCTTCGAAGTCGAACGTGCCCAGGAGCACCCACGCGCCGCCGCCCTCGTTCTGGTCGAGGCGCACCGACGTGTTGCCGACCTGGTGATGGATGGTGTACTCGGCGTTGCGATTGCGGTGCGCCGTGCTCCCGTCCGGAAGCTCGACGCTCCACCATGCGTAGACGTCGTATCGTCCGCGATCCGGGAGGTCGGCGGTCCAGGTCGCCGTCGATCCGGCCTCGTTGGTGGCCACCGAGTGGCCGCCGGGCTCGCCGTAGAACCGGATGAGCTTGTAGTCGCCGTCGATCACCGCGGAAGCGTGGTGCGTCACGTCGGTCCAGTGGAAGAAGAGCTCGCCGTTCTCGGCGTGCTCGCGCCGCAGGTTCGGCAGGTCGTCCGGCAGCGCGCCGCCGTTGAACAGCAGCGGCGCCAGGCTCGTGCCCTCGAGGCCGGCGTGGTCGGGGAACTTCGTGTCCACGAGGTCGGTGATCGTGGCGTAGAGATCCATCGCGATCACGGGCACGTCGCTCACGCGGCCCGCCTCGATGCCGGGTCCCTTGATGATCAGCGGGACCCGGATGCCGCCCTCCCAGATGCTGCCCTTGTCGCCGAAGAGCGGCCCGTTTCGCGGGTTACCGCGCGGGGAGGCAAACTCGCGGCCGCCGTTGTCCGAGGTGTAGATCACATAAGTGTTCTCGTCGACGCCTAGCTCGCTCAGCTTGTCGAGCACCATGCCCACGCTCGTGTCGAGGTCCTCGGTCATGGCGGCCCAGACCGGGTCGTAGTGCAGCGTGCCGCGCGGCAGTCCGTGGTATTTCTCAATCGTCTCCGCCCGCGCCACCGCGGGACCCTTGACCGCGTTGTGGTGGAACTCGACGTAGAAAGGACGGTCGATCGAGACGGTGTACTCCATGAAGCCCATCGCCTCCTCGGCCAGCGAGAACGCGCGCTTCGGGTCGTCCTCGGGAGGAAGTCCGCCTCCCGTGCCCAGCCGGTTGAATCCCCAGTCGCCCAGGACGCCGCCGAAGCCGTACTTGCCGTAATGGGCCGTCCGGTAGTTCTCACGAGCCTCGAGGACGCGCTCGGCGAGCGACAGCTCGTCGTGGTTGTTGGGGCGCAACCAGGGCGGCGACAGCACGCGGCCGTGATTGCGGCCCTCCACGCTGTTGCCGTTGTGCGTAATCTGCATCGAGGTCCAGCTCTTGCCGGTGTGCATCGCCATCTGGGTCGGCCGGCACAGGGGCGACACGTAGGCGCGCGAAAAGCGCATGCCCCCGGCGGCGAGCGCCTCGAGATTCGGGGTCTGGAAGTAGTCGCTGCGCGAGCCCTCGTGGTCCGGATCCATCCGGACCGACGTGCCGTACCAGTTCTGGTCGTCAACCACGATCCGAACGATGTTGGGTGGCCGGTCGGACGCGTCCGCCGATACGGTGATCGCAACGAGCACGGCGGCCGCGCACGCGACGCCTCTCTCCCTGAACGAACCGACAGTGATGGCCCGATCGCCGAATCCGCTAGCTCTTCTCACGTTGCGCGCCTCCGGATCACGCCACGACGCTCGTCAACCCACCGGTTCACCGGGTCCACCGTTCGAGGCGCGCACCCGGGCGGCGGCAACTCACACCGCAAACGCTGATCATTCGAACCTGGATCATGCCGGCGCTACGCTCTGCCGGCGACAGGCAATCGTAGGCACGAAGGATGAGTCGGATCAAGTCCCTCGACACCGGGCTGACAGCTGTCGCGGGTCCCTTTGGAATCGTTCGCAGAGTGGGTGGCTGGGGTCGAGCGCAGCGAGCCCCCA
>NYZC01000215.1 GCA_002686995.1 Phycisphaeraceae bacterium
AACACGGAAACACATGTGGACACGGATTTGGACACGGATTTGGACACGGATTTGGACACGGATTTGGACACGGATCTGGACACGGATGCAGAAACAGGTGCGGAGACTGGTGCGGAAACCAATGCGGAATCGACGGACGGGATCAGCGAGACTGGATTGGAGGATCGGGCGGATGTCGCTCCGTCCGAGGGCGCGCAAGGCAGGTCGTCCGGGGGCGATGAGGGCGGCGCGATCGATACTGAAATCCGTGACGCCGTGCGGCGGTACTGGGGGTACGACCGGTTGCGCCCGCTCCAGGCCCAAGCGATCCGGGCGGGCCGGGAGCGGCGCGACTCGCTCGTGGTGCTTCCGACGGGCGGCGGCAAGTCGCTGTGCTACCAGGTGCCGCCGCTGGTCACGGGCCGGACCGACGTCGTCGTGTCACCGCTGATTTCGCTGATGAAGGATCAGGTCGACGGGTTGCGGTCGAACGGCTATCCGGCCGCGGCGCTGCACAGCGGCATGGACGTCCGGGAGCGGATGCAGGTCGAGGAGGACGTGCGCGCCGGGCGCCTGCGGCTTCTGTTCGCGGCGCCCGAACGCATCATGAGCGGCGCCTTCCTGGACCTGCTGGCGACCGTGAACGTGAAGTGCTTCTCGATCGACGAAGCGCACTGCATCAGTCACTGGGGGCACGACTTTCGTCCCGAGTACCGCCAGCTATCGAGGCTGCGCGACCGTCTCCCCGAGGCGAGCCTGCACGCGTTCACCGCGACGGCCACGCCGCGAGTGCGCCGCGACATCGCCGATCAGCTCGCCCTGAAGGATCCCCTGGAGCTCGTCGGCCGATTCGATCGGCCGAACCTGATCTACCGGATCGTCCCGCAGATCGACGTCTACGCTCAGGTCGTCGAGATCGTCCGCCGCCACGACGGAGAGGCCGTGATCATCTACTGCCTCAGCCGGCGCGAGACGGAGCAGCTTGCCTGCCTTCTCAACGCCAACGGCTTCGAGGCGGCGCACTACCACGCCGGCATGGCGCCGGCCGACCGGCTTCGGACCCAGGAGGCGTTCGCGGCCGAGCAGCTCAACGTCGTCGTCGCGACGGTGGCGTTCGGCATGGGCATCGATCGCAGCAATGTCCGGTGCGTGCTGCATGCAACCGTGCCGAAGTCGATCGAGCATTACCAGCAGGAAACCGGTCGCGCGGGAAGGGACGGTCTCGAAGCCGAATGCGTGTTGCTCTACTCGGCTGGTGACGTCGCGCGCTGGCAGTCACTGATCGCGTCCAGTGCCGCGGAGTCGGACGATGCCGAGGGCATCGAGGCGGCGCAGCGCGAGCTGCTGGACAAGATGCGCAGCCTGTGCGGCACCGCGGGATGCCGTCACCGGATGCTTTCGCAGTACTTCGGTCAACCCTACGAGGAGGATGACTGCGGTGCGTGCGACGTCTGTCTCGACGAGGTGGAGGGCGTCGAGGACGGAACTCTGGTCGCCAGGAAGATCCTTTCATGCGTCGCGAGGACCGGTCAGAAGTTCGGTGTCGGCCACGTCGTCGACGTGCTGCTGGGTGCCCGAACCCAGTCGATCCTGCGGTACGGGCACCACGAGCTGAGCACGTACGGCCTCATGGCGGGCGCATCGAAGAAGCACCTCGTCAGCCTCGTGCACCAACTCGTCGACACGGGCGTCGTCGATCGCACGGAGGGGCAGCGGCCGCGCCTCGGTCTGAACGACACGTCGCTCGAGGTCCTGCGGGGCGAGCGGTCGGTCAGGCTCCTGCAGCCGAAGCTCGCGATCGGAGCGCCGACCGCGATCGAGGAGGACGCGTGGGCCGGCGTGGATCGCGGACTGTTCGATCGCCTCTGCGCGCTGCGGCGCCTCTGGGCCACGGAGCGCGGCGTCGCGCCGTACATCCTCTTCGAGGACGGCACGCTGCGCGATCTCGCCCGGATTCGTCCGACCACGGGCGCGTTCCTCCGGTCGCTGGAGGGCATCGGTGAGCGGCGCGCCGCGGAATACGCCGGCGACCTCGCGGTCGAGATCAACAGGTATTGCGGCGAGCACGAACTGGCGACCAATGTGGAGATGCAGGCGCCGATCGTGCGCCCCGAGCGGAAGGCGACGGCACAGAAGCAGGAGGCGTTCCGGCTGTTCGCTCAGGGCCGGTCGATCGACGAGGTCTCGACCGAGGTGGGGCGCGCGGTGAGAACGACGTTCGACTATCTGGCCGAGTGGATCGCGAAGGAGGTGCCAGGAAACCTCGACCCCTGGATCGAGCGCGCGGCGTACGCGCGCATCGCGGAGGCGGCATCGACGAGTGAGGACGGACGACTCGGGCCGATCTACGGGGCGCTCGGCGGCAAAGTCTCTTACGACCTTATCCGGATCGTGCTCTCCCACCAGAGAGTGACCGGTGGCGATGCCTCCGATCGCCGATAACCGCGGTGGCCGGCACGATCGGCGAGCCCGCCGGTCGTACGCCGGGGCGTTACCCGTGATGACGAGATCGCCGATAGACAGACTGGCCGGCACCGGATTGAGCCGGCTGGAATCACCGGGAAGCAGAGCACCGCGACCCTTATCGGAATCCTTTCATGGAAGCCACCGCCGCCGGAGAGACCAGACAGAACCGGCGCTACACCGTGCGATGCGAGGCCCGCGTGGAGCCGCTTGACGAGCGCTCGATCGGCAAGGATGTCTTCGACGCGGTCGTCATGGACATGAGTCGCACCGGCGTCATGCTCCGGGTCGACCGCCCGCTCCCCCAGGGCTCGCTCTGGCGCATCCGGTTCATCGATCGAAATCATGTGATCGGCATGACGCCGATCATGGTCCGATACACCCGGGATCTGGAAGCGGGCGACCACCTCGTCGGCGGACAGTTCACCATCGAGCCCTACATCCTCGCCTAGGTCGGCGTGCCGACGCACAATCTCGAATGGGACGAGCGGACCGCGGTCGAGGTCGGCGACGACACGATGTTCCTGCCGCCGGAGTCGGAAGTCGAGACCCGACGCTGAGCGGAGGCGATCCTCCCGGGTGTGCGGAATCGATCGAACCGGCTGACGCCGTGTCCATCCCCGTCCCCCTGGCCCCCCGGTATATCCCCCGTATTCTCACCGTGCTTCCCGCTCCGGCCGAGCTACTCGACTCGTCCTGCGGCCTCGATCGGCCAGACGTCTGTGACTCGGCCCTGGTCGTGCACGACGAGCCGCCGGTAGAGGTTGCAGGTCGTGCAGGCGTGGCTCGACATGATCTGCACCTGGGTGCCGACCTTCCAGTCGGGCGCGTTGTTCAGGGTGGTGTGCTCCTCGGAGAGAAAGAAGGGAATCTCGATTTCGGGATGCCCCACGACCCGCGGCACGCCGAACTCGCTGCCGGCGCCCTTGATGCCGAGATCGAGCACCGCCACGCCGGGACGCGGCCGGCTGATGACGGTCGCGAGGATCGTCATCGCGATCTCGAACTCCGGCACGAGCTCGTGGTACCGCCAGTCCATCGTCGCGTACGTGCCGCACTGCAGCTCGTCGCAGGTTTCTTCCCCCACGGCGACCTGCCAGGTCGCGCTCGATCCGCCGCTGATCACGCCTCCGGGCAGACCGTGCTCGACGAGCAGTCGGCGCGTCCGGTGCGCCTGCTCGTGACACTTCCGGGCGGCATTCAATCGCTCCTCCAGGTCGTCGACGTAGACGCAGTGCCCTTCGAAGCACTGGAGGCCGCGCAGCTCGATGCCATCCAGCCCGGTGATGCGCCGAGCCAGCTTCAGCGCGGGCTCGCCTGGCTGCACGCCGCATCGGCCCATCCCGCCGTCGACCTCGATCAGCGCCCCGACCGTCACCCCGGCGGACGTGGCCGCGGCGCTGATGGCGTCGATCTGCTCATCGGCGTCGACGGCGACGCTGACGTGTGCGCGGCCCGCCAGGACCGCGAGCCGTTTCATCTTGGCGGCGCCCACGACCTGGTTGGCGATCAGCACGTCGTCGAAGCCGCGCTCGATCAGCACCTCCGCTTCGCCGAGCTTGGCGCAGGTCATGCCGACTGCCGCGCCGGCTTCGAGCTGCTGCCGCGCCAGCTCCGGGCACTTGTGGTTCTTGAAGTGCGGTCGCAGGCGGCAGGTGCCGCGCCGCGCCGCGTCCGCCATCTTCTGAAGGTTGCGTCGGCACGCCGGACCGTTCAGCAGTAGCGCGGGTGTCGCCAGGTCCTCGATCGGGGTCCCCGGCGCCGGGGCTTCGGTGCCGAGGCTCGACGTATCCGTTTGGCTGACCATCGAAATTCCCTTCGCCCGGTTGGTTTTCCGCAGGCCTCGCCCGCCGGTCCGGCTGCGGGTACGGCCCGTTCGCGTCTGCGCCGTCAATGATCGTGGTCTGGTCCGTGTTCGTACTCGTGTGGCTTCGACGTCGCTTCGCTCTGATCGACCGGCTTCGGCCCGTGGTCGTGATCATGCACGTGCGTCGACGCGATCAGCCACGCCAGAGCCATGCCGATGACGAGCGCGGCCGAGAGCTTGATGCGGTCATGGTGATGAAACTGCAGCTCCGGCAACAGGTCGCTCGTGGCGATGCAGAGAAACGTGCCGGCCGAGAATGCGAGGGCGTAGGCAACGAAGGTCTGGTCGGGTTGCATCGAAGCGCCCAGGAAGAACAGCGCCGCGCCCGCGGGCACGGCGAGCGCGAAAGCGAGGTTGACCGCGTGCCGCCATTTCGTCGACCAGCCGCCGATCGCCATCAGCGTGCCGAGCGTCATGGAGTCGAACGGCTTGTGCATGATGATCATCAGGAACATTGCCAGTCCGGCGCCGTGCCGATCCGCGCCGTCGGCGCGGATGCTTGCGCCGAGGGCAATGCCGGCGATGATGCTGTGCAGCGTCAATCCGACCGCGGCGCCGCTCCAGGTCAGCGTATGGTCGTGGTTCACCGTCGCGTCATGACCGCAGCCGGGGCCGTGCGCCGGCGTTTCGTCCCTGCCGGGCACGTCGTGATGGTGGAAGCAGAAGAATCGCTCGATGAAGAACATCACCAGGAACCCGGCGACGAGATATCGCATGACGGGTCCGGTTTCGGCGTACGCGAGCGCTTCGGGCAGCAACAGGAGCAGCCCGATCCCCAGCATGAAACCGGCGACGGCGCTGATGATCAGGGCGATGCGGCGGTGCGTGAGGCGGATCACGACAGGAATCCAACCTCCCGCCAGTGATGCCAGGGCGATCAGCAGGCAGTAGAAAACCAGGGCATACACTGTGATGGGAAACCTCGTCTCGGTCGCGGGGAAGAACCTCGAAGTATCGCACCTGCCGCGCGGTCGGGCAATTCGCAGGTCGGCGCCGGCGGGCGCGGCTCCGGGCGGTGTCCGCTACCGTAAGCTCATTGGTTACAGGTGTTTACCGGACCATCCGGAGATCCCTTCGGCCGGTCGGCTCGTTTTTTTCACCCACGTTGTTGCATCGCCGAACCGATAAGGGTAATAATAGGGGGTCTTTCTGACGGGGACGCGCTCGACGGACAGACGCGATCGCATCGATCTCTGATCGGGACCTGCCTGCGATTCTCTGCAAAGCCGACTGCTCGGCGGTCGAAGTTCGGCGGAATGCCGGAACCACCAGTAGGTCGAAAGCAGGTCGATGGTGATCGGATGCCGTTCGACACCGCATGACGGCCGGTCGAGCGCAGATCCAAAACAGGCCGCGTGACGCGCGATCGATTGATCCGACCCGCGTGATCCGACCCGCGGTTTCTGCACGAGAGATGGCAAACTCCCGGGCCGGATCCGTCGCATGCGGATTCGGAGAGGCGTGTCGGTGACCGGGAACATCCGCGGGAACAATGTCGATCCCGGAATCCATCCCGTAAGGATTGTTTCCGGAAGAGTCCTTCCGCAACAGACTGCACGAGACTGCACGAGACCGCACGAGACCGCACGAGACTGCACGAGACCGGAAGAGACTGTAAGAGACCGGAAGTAAACGGCTCCGACCAAGGCGCCCCATCTTCCGGGATACCGTCGAAGAACGAGCCTGCCCGACGGTCGTCAGCGGTGGCGATGCCGGCAGGGCAACCGGAACAGAGACCTGCTGAGAGGGACGATGCAGCAGAAGACAGGCATATTGGAGCTTTGGGACGGCAGCAACGGGCGTCTGCGTCTGCTCGACCAGACGCTGGTCGCGAACGCCCGTGATCCGGTCATCCCCACCAGGTTGGTGGAGCGGATGTCGCTGCGCCCCGGCCTCGAGTTGGAGGTCTCGCTCGGGGCCAAGGTGGGCGGTGGCAACGGCCAGCAGCATTCGAAGCGCGGCAAGAAGGGCAAGAAGAAGAAGAAGAAGTCCAAGGGCAAGCAGAAGTTCAACCCGGTCGACCCGGCCGCGCAGCTCGTCGAGCAGGTTCATCGAATCAACGGTCTCGAGCCCGACGAGTACGCCCAGGGCCCGAAGTTCGAGGACCTGACCACCGTCGATCCCGAGCCGCGGTTGACGCTGGAATACCCTGGCTGCCCGGCCGCGTGCCGCCTGATCGACCTGTTCTGCCCGATCGGCTTCGGGACGCGCGGCATGATCGTGTCGCCGCCCAAGGCCGGAAAGACGACGCTGCTGCAGAACATCGCGTTCTCCATCAGCAAGAACCATCCGCACGTCGAGGTGTTCGCGCTGCTGATCGACGAGCGTCCCGAAGAGGTGACCGATTTTCGGCGCAACGTGCCCTGCCACGTGCTGGCCAGCTCGAACGATCATGATGTCGAGCGCCACGTGGGGCTCGCCGTGCTCGCCGTCGAGCGCGCCAAGCGGCTCGCGGAATCCGGGCGCGACGTCGCGATCCTGCTCGACTCGCTGACGCGCGTCGGCCGCGCGTTCAACACCATGCCCGGCCTGGCCAACAGCGGACGGACGCTGACCGGTGGCGTCGACGCCGGCGCCCTGGCCATTCCCAAGCAGCTCTTCGGCGCCGCCCGCCGCTTCGAGGAAGGCGGTTCGCTCACGATCCTCGCCACCGCCCTGATCGATACGGGCAGCCGCGGCGATCAGCTGATCTTCGAGGAGTTCAAGGGCACCGGGAACATGGAGCTGATCCTCGATCGCAAGGTCGCGGAAAAGCGCATCTTCCCCGCGATCGATCTGGCCGCGTCCGGCACGCGCAAGGAGCAGCTGCTCATGGGCGAGCACGAGCTGCAGACCATGAGCGCGCTGCGTCGCCGGCTGTTCAACATGCAGCCGGATCAGCAGGTCGAGCAGCTGCTCAAGGCGCTGGACCGGTTCAAGACCAACGACGAGCTGGTGGGCTCACCGCAGTCGCCAGCGCGGGCGTAGCTGAAGTCGTCGGACTTCGGATTCCCGGATTGGATTCTGCCTGGAGCGCGCAACGGGAGCGGCGCCGTCATGCGGTGCGCATCCACGCGTCGTGAAACGCGTCCCTCGTGGCGAATCGATACTTCCGGATCGGCCCGGCAGGCCCGAGCCGCGACCTTGAACGCCTCGTCGCTTCCCCTGAACGGCTCTCGATGCACCGTGCCGTCGGAAAGCAGCAGCAGCGCGGTGCGTCCCGTCAAAAATCCGTGTTCATCCGTGGTCATCCGTGGTTCTAACTTCTCGCCACCGTGACGAGAAGTTGCACCCGAAGCGTCTATCGGCTCGCCGCCTCGATCAGGCCGCGCATGTAGCCGACGGCGTAGAGTCGTCCGAGCATCGTATAGCCGGGCGGCACGGGCACGTCGGGGCCGTTGAAGGTGTCGGCGTCGATCTGCGATGTGGGCGGCTGGGTGAAGTCCATCCCCATGTCGGGCGCCTCGCCGGCGAGGACGGGAACGTGGTCGGGGCGCATCGGCCCATTGAATCCGATCTGTCGGTACGCGCCGATCGCAGCGGCCATGTCGGTCTGCCCGTCGTCGTGGAACGTCTCCCTGAAGTCGGTCGCGCAACCGCAGATGTCGCGAAAGTGAACGTAGCGGATGTAGGGGCCGAGACGCACGATGGCCGCGGGCACGTCCTCGCCCATCTCGGCGAAGCATCCCTGGCAGAAGCAGATGCCATTGGCGGGGCTTGGCACGAGGCGCGCGAGGCGCTCGAACGACTCGAGGCTGTGCATGATCTGCTCGTGGCCCCGGAACTCGGCGATCGGCGGGTCGTCCGGGTGCATCGCCATCGACACGCCCGAGGACTCCGCGACGGGCACGAGCGTTTCGAGCATGACGCGGAGGTTCTCCCAGAGCTGCTCGGCGGTGATCGGCGTCACAGCGCTTGGCGCCTCGGCCTGGTCGGCATCGAACGCCGTCACCAGCGCGCCGCCGCGGTGCGGCGTCGTCGTGCTCGTGCGGGCCCAGTCGTCCGACGTCATGAAGTTGTAGCAGCAGATCGGAACGCCGGCCTCGCCCATGTGGCGCAGCAGGTTTGCGAAGGTCTCGAGCTGCTCGGCGCGGCCCGGTCCGCCGTGAACGACCTGGTTGTGAGGAATGTGTCCCTCGATGACCGAGAGGCGCATGCCGTAGCGCTCGACGCGCTGCTTCAGCTCGACGACGTGCTCGAGACGCGGGCCGGGATAGCGGCCGACGATGTCGGTCACGCCGACCTGGGCGGCGCGGCGCAGGTTGGTTTCATTCATTCGGGTGACGACGAGGGCGATGCGCATGGGTCTGGGGTCTGGGGTCGGGGTCAACTCACGAGATTATTCCCGCATTCGGCATGCAAACGCAAATATGATTCGTGCGCCCCGCGCCCCGCGCCCCGCGCCCCGCGCCCCGCGCCCCGCGCCCCTAGTTCCGCGTGAGCGTCTCTTCCATTTCCTGCCCGCCGTGGGAGACGACCAGCACCATCGTCGTCGCATCCATCGACTTGACGCGCATCGATATCGATTGCTCGTGCGAATTCCCGTCGGGCAACGTGATCGACATCGACATGTCAAAGGTGTCGTCCCCCGTCCACGAATACGTGGCGCTCATGTTCGGCGGCCCGCCGGCCATCGTAAGGCTGCCATCTTCGTGGAACTCGATGGACACGTTGCCCCGGTTCGGTGACTGCCAGGAACCGATGATCATCTTCCGGTAGTTCGGCGCCTGCGGTTCGGCCATCGAGGGCGACGGCGCGGCGGCGACCGGTGCAGGGCCGGGCGCCGTCGCCGAGGCGGGTGGCTTGTCCTTCGGCGCGCGGCGCGCGGCTTCGAAGGCGTCGAGGAGACGCTCCAGCTCCGCGTTGAAGTCGGCGATGGCCTGGGCCCGCGCGTCGGCTTTCTCATCGGGCTTGTCGTCGGCCTGCGTGACCGTCTCGGTCGGCGCCGCCGGCTCCGGAGCCACGTCGGGCGCTTCGCGTTCGCTTCCGCAGGCGGACAGGCAGATCGCGACGAGGCAGACACCCGCCATGAAACGCCGCCGTAACGGTCGGGATATCGGTCTTGGATTCATGATTTCGTTAATCGCTGCGCAGGCATCCGTGTCCATCCGTGTCCATCCCATGTCCATCCGCTTCGCGGCTCATTGCTCCTCGCCCTCGCCGCGAAGCTGCTTCTGCAACGATTCCAGCTTCTGCTTCTCGCGCTCCATGATCCGGTCGGCGTCCGCTTCTTCGCGCACGATGTGCGGCGTGATGAAGATGATCAGCTCGCGGTTCGCATCGCGCGTGTCGTTGCTCTGGAACAGCGGCCCCAGCAGGGGGACGTCGCCCATGATCGGGATCTTGCGCCGGTCCTCGAACTGCTCCTGGCGCACGATACCGCTCAGCATGACCGTCTGGCCGTTGCGGACGATGTTGCGGGTCGTGGTTCGAATGCTGTCGAACAGCAGGTTGCCGAGGACGGTTTCGCCCTGGCTGATGCGCGACAGCTCCAGGTCGATGCGCAGGTCGACGTCGCCCTTGTTGGTGATGTGCGGGCGGACCTGGAGGGTCGTGCCCACCGGCCGGTAGCCGACGCTCTCGTTCTGCCGCTCGCCGGTGAACGTCGTGCCGGACGAGAACGGCACGTCCTGGCCGTCGAAGAACGTCGCCTCCTGGTTGTCGGCCGTGTATAGCATGGGGTGGCGCAGCACGCTCAGGTTGAACTTGCGATCGAGCATCTGGATGAGCACGTTCACGCTCATGTTCGCGTCCAGGACGCCGCGATCCCCGTCGAACAGGCGGGTGTAATCCACCGAGGAGCCTCCGCCGATGGCCTGGTCGGTGAGGCGCGGGTCGCTCAGGATGGCCGGGTCGGAGGCGATGCGCATGCCGACCGTCATCGTGTCGTCGTGACGCACCTCGATCACGATGGCGCGGATGACGACCTGCTCGCCCGGCAGGTCGAGCTTCTCGACGAGATCCCTGATGGGCAGCTGGTACGCCGGTGGCGCCATGATCAGCAGCGCGTTCTGCCGGTGCACCGGAACGATGCGCGGCCGGCCGATCAGGTTGCTCGCGCGCCGCTGGTTCGCCGGGTGGCTGCCCTTCTCCCACCAGAGCTTGAGCTTGCCCGGGTCGGTCTGCTCCTGCTCGTTGCGCTGACCGGGCGCGGGCCCGGCCTGGGGCGCCGCGGACCGGTCGCGATAGGAGAGCTCCCGGCGCGACCGCGACACCTCGGCGAGCGTGCCGCGCTCCGAGAACATGGCGTTGAGCTGCTCGGCGAGATCCTCGGCGTTGGCATGCTTGAGTTCGAGCACCATGGGCAGGTGCGCGTCCTGGGGCTGGTCGAGCTCCTCGATGATGCCGTCGATCACCTTGTAGTTCGCGACCGTGGTCGTCGAGACGATCAGGATGTTCGAGTCCTCGAGCGCCTCGAAGCTGAACTGCCCGAAGAGGCGCCCGACCGGCGCGTTCTCGCGCACCGTCGGCCACCACGGCGAGCCGGAGGTCTGGCGCTGCCGCGTGTACATCTTCTCGAGGATGTCTTGGACCTTGACGGGATCGGCGTACTCCAGGTGGTAGACCTTCGGCTGCGCCTCCTCGAGATCGGGCGGCACGTCCCACTCGACGATCAGCTTCTCGACGTGCTTGATGTTGATCGGGTCGGTGAACACGCTGACCGAGTTGTCGTAGGTGTCGAACGTGACCTTCACTCGCTGCGGCCCCGACTGCGAGTAGCGGTTGCCGCGCCACCCGCCGGACGACACGAGCACGCGGGTCGAGTAGAGGTTCTCGATCTTCTCCGCGACCCGCTCGGCGTCGACGTGGCGTAGTCGGAACTGCCGGATGACCCTGTTCGCCGACGTGTCGACGTCGAGCTGCACGAGCAGGTCGCGCACGAACGCCCGGCCGCTGCGCGAGCCGAAGACCAGCAGCTTCTGGAGCTGCTCGAACGGCACCACGCGCAGGCTCTTCTTGATGTCCTCGTTCGGATGCGATGAGACGATCTGGGCGATCTGGCGCGACAGCTCGTTCATATCGGCGAACTTGACGCTCAGAACGTCGAACGGCTGCTCGGCCTCCTCCCTCACGTCGAGCTGGTGCACGTACTTCTCGATCTGGGTCATGATCTGGACCGGGGCGACCGCGATGATCGAGTTGCGGGTCACGTCGGCCATGAGCATGACGGGGGTCTTGCTGTGCTCGATGAACACGGCGTTCTCCCCCTTGGCCTTGCCGCCGGTCACGACGTCCTTGCCCTTGCTGCCGAGCGTGCCCTCGATGAGGGCGCGCACGATCGAGACGATGTCACTCGCGTCGCCGTGCTTGATCCGGAAGATGCGCTCGATCGTCTCGTCGGCGATCGACACGTCGAGCCGGGCGATGATGTCCTCGATCCGCGCGAGGTTCGCGACGGTGTCGGTCACGATGAGCTTGCGCACGTTCGGGTCGGCGAACACGCTGCCGTACTCCGGCAGCATCGGCGAGACCACCTTCATCAGCTTGAGCACGTCGTAGTGCTGGACGTCGAAGACCTTCTGCACGATCTGGGTGCGGTCCTCGATGTCGTCCAGGCTTTCGTCCGGGCCGATGACCCGGCGGCGCGACTTGCCGGCTTCGCTGATCGGGAGGAACTCGATGTGGCCGGGATAGTGCTGGATGATCACCCCGTTCTGTCGCAGGGCGTTGGCGACGACCTGCAGCGCCTTGCTCAGGGGCTCGTTGCGGCTGTGGATGATCGTGATCTTCTTGCCCTTGACCTTCTCGTGGGGGATGACCGGCTTGCCCAGCTTTTGCCCGATGAACGTACAGATCTTCTCGATCGGCACGTCCTTGAAGGCGATCGATACCTGCTCCTCCTCGGCCTGCTTCGCCGCGCCGTCCGGTTCGGCGCCGGCGCCGGCGTCGCCTTCGTCGGCGCGCGCCGCCACGGGGATCAGCAGGATCGCGCTGACGAGCGCGAATCGTATATGCGTCATGGCCCACCTCTCTGCTGGGAAAACGGTCCTGTTCATTCGCTGGACAGAATTTCGAGAATCATCTTGCGCGCCTTGTCGGGGAAGTCGGCCATCGCCTCGAGACGCACTTTCGGCGCCATCTTCGCGATCCGCTCCAGGATGCGCGCCGGAGGCTCCCAGCCGTCCGGCACCTTCAGGCGGCGCGGCGAGACGATCGCGCCGTCGAGGCGCCGCGGTCCGAACACCCATTGCCTGACGGTCTTTCCCTCCCACAGCAGGTCGACCCAGTCGGGGCCGATCGCGGTGATCTCGGCGCCGCCGACCTTGCCGCCGACGCGGCCGACCTTGTTGCCGTTGAAGATCGCTTCGTCGCCGAGAATGCCCATCAGCTTGACGCTCAGCGATTTCTTCGGCACGGGGATGAACAGGCTTCGACTCGTCACCTTGTCCGCCCGGCGATCGTGGACGCTCTTCGCGGTCGACTCGTCCTTCTTCTTCTCCGGCTTCCCGTTCTCCCCGCCCGGCTCCTTTTGATGGCCGTCGTCTTCTTCCGGTTTCGCATCGGGTGCCGGGCGGTCGACCGGCGCTGCCGCGACGAGGTCATCGAAACGGGCGGCCGCCGTGACCTGGAGAAGAGCGCGGACCGTGACCCCGAGGGTGGCCACGGCCAGGATCCCGATCAGGACGACGCGCAGGATTCGCGCGCGATCTCGCCTCATGTCGCCCTCCGTCCTGCCGGGCGCTTCTCGGCGAGCGTCGTCAGCACGAGGACGACGTCGAGCTGGTCGGGCTTGTCGCTGCGCTTCGAGGCGCTGATCCGTTCGACGAGGATCAGCATGTCGGCCTGGTGCGTGCGGGCGAGGAACTTCGCAAGCTGGTCGATCTTGCACCGGCCCCGGACCTGCAGCGCGACGAGCACGGTGCCCGGCACCCGCTTGAGCGGTCGCACGGACTGCTCGTCGATGCGCTCGAAGCCGATGCCGGCCTCCGTGAGCACCTGCTTGACCGTCTTGTGAAACGCGACCTGCGTGGCCGGCACGTCCTCGAGCGGCCGCCGCGCGGCGCTGCCGTACGTCCGGTCGAGCTGGCGATCCAGCAGCTCGACGCGGCGCGTCTGCCTTTCGATGTCGACGAGCCGGCGATGGTCGACGTCGATGGCCGCGCGCACGTCGGTCCAGTGGTCGATCCAGGGCATCACGGCGTAGCGGACGACGAAGATCGCGACGAGCAGCAGGGCGCCCGTCAGCACGGCACGTCGGTCGCGGGCACTGATGTTCATCGCGTGCGCTCCGGTTTGCGGCGCTCGGGTTTCGGGTTCGTGGATTCCGGCTCCGCCTTCCGGGTTTCGGGTTCAGGGTTCTGGGTTTGCGGATCTGGTTTTCCGGGTTCGGTTTTCGGAGTCCGGGCTTCGGGTTTCGTTTTATCGTGCTCGGATTTCGGGTTCGGAGTTTCGGGCGACGGTTCCGGGGTCTTCCGGCGCTCCCTGCCATCCCACCGGGAGACTGCCGCCGCGACGTCGAACTTGATCTTCTTCTTCTTCTTGCCGGCGACCTCCTGGTGCACCAGGTTCGCCGTGTCGAACGAACGGGCCGCCGCGATCTTCTCCAGGTACTGGCTGAACTCCTTGTTGTTCGGCGCCTTGCCGCGAAGGCGCACCTCGCCGCTGCGCGCGTACTGGAACGAGTCGAGAACGATCGGCTGTGGCGTGACGTCGCCGATCTCGTCCAGGATCGCCAGCACGGGCGGACCCCCGCGGCGCAGGTATGCGCCCACCGCGAGGCGCCGGTCGAGGTCGGCTCCACCTGCTTCGTCGGCGGTACTCTGCGCGACCAGGCGCTCGAGCCGTCGTGCGTGCGCGAGGTCGAGCAGGTACGTGCCGGCGACGAGGATGACGAGCCATGCCAGCAGCGCAACGCGCACGCGCCGGAACCCGAAACGGCGGCGCGTCGGCACCGCGCCGGGTCCGGCCGGGTCCGGCTCGATCATCGGGGTGTCCGCGAGGCATGCGGCGGCAGCGCCGGCCGCGGCCAGGGCGCCGCCCTCCAGTCGTTTGCCGTCGTGCCCGCGGTCGATCAGGTTGACGTCGATCCCGAGCGCCGCGCGCAGCGCGTCGACGACGCCCGGAAGGCGTGCTCCGTGACCGACGAAAAGGCATTCGGTCGGCCGGCCCTCGGCGTCGACGCCGTCCAGCATCTCGTCGCAGGATTCGCGCACCTGTCGGGCCCAGTCGTCGATCGAGGGGGGCGGCGCTCCGCCCGATTCGCTCGGATCGCGATCGCCGGCCGGTTCCGAGAAGTCGTCGGCCGCCTCGGCGATCACGGTGATGTCCCCGAGCCGCTCGGCATCGCCGACGATGACGGTCGTGCCGCCCGTCGCCGGCAGGTCGACCAGGATCGTGCGCCGGTCCGGTCGATCGAGCAGCCGCGAGAGCCCGGACCATGTTGCGAACGCGGCAGTGACGGCGCCGGCCACGGGGCGTCGCAGCGCGTCGACGGCGCCGCGCAGGCGCTCGACCGCATCGGTGCGCGCCGCGCAGAGCCAGACGTCCCCTCCTTCGTCGCCGGAGACGTCGTCGTTTGACAGCGCGGCCCACGAAAACGTGCGCGCCTGGTCGGCGAGCATGATCTCGAGCTGGGCCGCGACCATCTGGTGCGTCGTGGCTTCGTCGGTGGACGGTAGGCGCAAGCGGCGATGAATCGCCTGATCGTTCGGCAGGCAGAGCACCAGCGGATCATGATCGTCGCTGCCGATCTCATCGCGCATCGCGTCGACGGCTTCGGGCCAGCGCTCGGCCGCATCGGCGCGCCGCGTCATGATCCGATCCACCGCGCAGCCGCGCCCGTGACGGACGACCCGCACCAGGTGGACGTCGACGCCGTCCACCGCCAGGCCCCATGCTCCAGACTTCCGTGCCATCACTCGTCCTGGTACCAGTAGAGAATCTGATTCGATGAACGGTCGACGACGGCGACGATCGTCTGCCTGACGCCTCCGGCGCGCCGGCCGTGACTCGTGACCGTGAACACGGTGGAGCGCACGGTGAGCTTCTCCGCGACCTCGCGGAACTGCTTCTCGTCAAGCACCGTCGCGGTGAACAGCTCACCGACGCTCGTAAACGGTCCGCTGGCCGAGTCGCGGTAGCGGATGATCGCGTCGATGGCGTTCTCGTTGAGTCCGGCCACCGTCTGCAGCACCGCCCGCGACGCGGTGTTCACGTTGATCCGGCCCCGAATCGTCTTGTCGCGCGTGAGCGTCAGGTCGTCGAGGTTTTCGGCGATCCACTGCAGCGTGAACTTCGTGACGACCTCGGCCTGCGGTGGGCCGCCCGGTTGCTTCGCCTTCACCTCGAGCAGATCCATCACCGACTTGAACCTCGGATTGCCGCCTCGTCCGGCGACGGCCCGGGCGAGCGGGTCGGACAGGTTCAGCCGGTTCCGCAGCGCGCGGGCGTTCGCCCGATTGAGGTCGACGCGCGGCTGCCCGGTTTCGGTCACGTTGGGCTCGTAGCTGTAGATCGTGCCCAGCCCGGCGAGGCCGCGGTCCAGCTCGCCGTCGGCGTCGTCCTCGGGCGGCGTCAGCGCGCCGTCGTTTTCGGCCGCGTCGAGACGACCGTTCTGGTTGCGGTCCTCGCCGAAGAAGGTGGCGTCGTCGACGCCCTTGACCAGGCGCAGCTCGCGCAGCGTCGCCAGGTCTCCGTCGCGGATGAGGTACGGGAAATCGAGCCTTTCGTAATGATCGCGCTCCACGCCCCCGGGCCTTGCGCTGCCGTCCTTGTCGCGCCAGTCGAGCAGCGCGGTGCGCGGCTCGCGGTCGAGCTCGGACAGGGCCTCGAGCTGGCGCTCGTCGGCCACGTTGAGGTTGACGCGGGAGGCGGCGTCGACCAGGCCGAAGCGCCGATGCGGATCGGGGAACCGCTCGTCCTCGTCCTGGTGGCCGGCGACCACGTCGAACTCGAACCCTTCGGCCAGCTCGTGACCGCGAAAGGACCAGGTGTCGTCGTACCAGAACTCGCTCTTCGCGTCGTAGCCAGCGACGTCGTCCGCAAGCACCGCCATCGCCTGCTCGACGCCGGCACGGGCGAGCCAGTAGGCCTGGACCGTGCGCAGCTCGCCGAAGGCGCCCGCCGTGTGAAGCCGGACCGTGCGCTGCAGCCCGACGAGCGCCAGGCCGGCGGTCGTCAGGATCCAGAGCACGGCCACGAGCGCGAGGGCACGTCGGCGTGCGTGCGTCGCCGGTCGCAGGGGGTCGGGCTGTGGCGTCATGGCCATGGGTGCGATCCGTCGGCTCAACGTTGGGCCGCCGCGGGGTTGAAGTTCTCGGGCACCGTCAGCGCCTTGCCCGGGAAGTGGGCCAGCCGGGTCATGGGCACCACGTGCCCGCCTTGATCGTCCCCGGCGACGGCGAGGCTCACCCTCACGATCGCGGGCCAGGCGTCCGGTCGCGCCGGCCACTCGTCGACCCATTCAAGACCCGTGTAGTACGACACGTCGAACGCGATGACGCGGTGGGCGATGCGCTCGAGCACGCCACCTTCGTCCGGGGGCTCGTTGCGGGTCGGATCGGTGCGCCGGATCAGCGACGGCAATGGCTCGTTATCACCGCGCGACAGGAAGAACGCAACGCGGCGGACGTCCGATTCAGGTTCGCTGGGTCGGATGGCGCGGCGGCTGATCGTGGCGAAGGTGACCTGGTCGGCCGGACGGCCCTCGGCGACATCGTCGACGCCCTCCATCGCCTGGTCCTGGTGTCCGAACGGGCGGTAGGCGTTCCGCAGCGCCGTGAGCACGCTGCGCATGGCGGCCCGCGCTTCGGCCCGGGCTTCCAGCTCGCGCTCGGCCTGTCGACGTGCCGCGCTGCCCTGGCGCATCAGCACGCCGGTGGACGCGGCGATGATCGCGGTGATGGTGATCGCGGCCAGCAGCTCGACGAGCGTGAGCCCGTGTGGCGCGCGCGGTGGGCGGACGCCTCCGGTGCGCCAACGACGACCGGAGCGCGGGGACTCGTCCGCACTGTGGGCGCCGGATCCGGAACTCGAATGCTGCGGGTTCAAAGGTCTTCCCACTGGAGGATCGGGTTGCGCGAATTCGGTGGGTCGTTCAGCAGCGTGTGCAGGCGCACGGCCCGCTCGGCGTCCGGAGCCGCGTCATCGCGATCGCGTCCCGAAGGCGGATCCCAACGAACTTCGAGGTGAATCTCGTACAGGTCGGCCTCGAGGCGCGGTTCGATCTCGGCCGACCACCGATGACGCGCCCCGAACGTGCCCTCGACCGGCCCCTCGATGCGCAGGCGCGCCGGACCGATGAGATCGATCCGGGTCATGACCAGGTCGAGGACTTCGGCGGCCCGCTCGACCTCCCGGGCCCGGGCGCGCATCTTTGCCGACTGTCCGATCCCGGTCGCGATCGTCACCGTGCCCATCGCCAGGATCATGCCCGCCGCCAGCGCCTCGACGAGGGTGAAGGCCCTGCGGGCATTTCTGAATTCCGGTTTGTGAATCCTGGTCTTTCGCATTCGTGGCACCGTCGATCCAATTCGCAAATCAAGAATCAGGAATCAACACGTTGTAACCCGGCGGCCGCGGCAGAAACAGGCACAGGTTTTCGTGGTTTGTCGTGGCTGTTCATGAATCGTCTCGATGTCCGCGGAGCGCGGGCGACGCTCGAATCAATCGTGCCGCTCACGCATCGAGGTCGATGCGGCCGGCCGGCATCTCGTCCACTTCGCCGTCGATCAGCCGGGCCCGGCCCGTGCCGGGCTCGACGACCAGCGACCACGTGCGCCGGCCGTCGGTCACCTCGACGATCGCCGCCGTCGCCATGCCCATCGGATCGAACTGGATGAACCGGGCGCTTTCGGCGTCATCCGGCAAGGCGATGCGGATCCGGCCGAAGCGGATCGAGCGATCGAGTCCGGATCGCCGTGCGCCGGCGCGGCGGACTGGCCGGTACTGACCTGGACGGCGCGTCGGATCGTCCTCGACGAGCAGATCGAACCGGCCGCGCTGCGCGTCGATGACGAGCCGGCACGGCCGCCGACGGGTGACCGCATGCTCGCGGGCGCGCCGCGCGGTCGTGTAGAGGTCGCGACCGGCCTCGCGCAGGGCGGCAGTCGCCGCGCGATCGACGAAGCGCGGCACGATCATGCCCGCGGCGACGGCGATCAGCATGAGGACGACCATCATTTCGATCAGCGTAAAACCGTGTAGGGGCTTGCGACGCTGCCGAAAGAAACGTGTAGTTCCAAGGTCGCGGTCCACGCCGTTCCCCCCCACACGGAGATCAACATCATGACG
>NYZC01000216.1 GCA_002686995.1 Phycisphaeraceae bacterium
ACACGGAGAACCAGCACTTCCTGGTCACGCCGACCGCCGAGGGCGCGTTCCTGGCCGTCTGGACGACCGCGACCGGGGAAGCGATGCCCGATCAGCAGGTGGTCGTCAAGCGCAGCACCGACCGCGGCCGCACCTGGACCGATATGCAGAGAATCGCACCCGAAGCCGGCCGGCCGGAAGGGCAGATCGCATCGTGGGGGTTCCCAATCGTCGTGCCCCACAGCGGACGGATCTACCTCTTCTGGAGCCAGAACGCCGGCGCCGTCGACACGCGCGCCGACCTCACCGCCGACCTGGCCTGGCGCTGGTCCGACGACGACGGGCGCACCTGGTCCGACCGGACCGAAATCCGCCCGTTTCCCAAGAGCGCTGCGCCCGATCCGCAACCGGAAGCGCAGGAAAACTGGGTCGTGTACCAGGCGCCGGTCATCACCCGCCGCGGCGAGGTCATGGTGGGGTACGGGCGCTTCGCCCCCGGGGCCGCCAAGCAGTACCTGTTTGACCACGGCTGCGAGTGCCGCTTCCTGCGTTTCGACAACATTCTCAGCGAGCAGGATCCGACGAAGCTTTCATTCAGCGTGTTCCCGGAGAACGAGGCCGGGCTGCAGGTGCCATGGCCTGAGAAGCCGCACATCAGCTGCGCCCAGGAGCCCACCATCCACGACCTGAGCGACGGGCGCATGATCTGCGTGATCCGGACCGCGACCGGCTTCATCTATTTCGCGCTCTCCGGCGACGGCGGCCGCACCTGGGACGAGCCCCGCCCCCTGCGCTTCGCGCCCGACGGCCCTAAGATGCAGCAGCCGGTCTGCCCGTGCCCGCTGTACAAGCTGGCCGACGGCCGCTTCATCCTGATCTTTCACAACAACGACGGCACCATCCACGGCGGCCCCGGCCCCTGCGGAAGTTCCGACACCAGCCGGTGGCCCGCCTACCTGGCCGTGGGCCGCGAGATCAAGCATCCCGATCACCCGATCATGTTCACGCGGCCGCGCCTGCTCGTCGACAACGGCGGCCTTGCCGATGGCCTCGACCGGACGGAGATCGCCACCTACACGAGCCTCTTCGAGCACGAGGGCGAGGTTTATTTCTGGTATCCCGACCACAAGCACTACCTGCTGGGCAAGGTGCTGTCGCCGGCGCTGATCAGCGACGCGGAGCTGCCGAGGTGAGTGCGGGCTGCGCCCGCAAGTGTTCAGTGTTCAGTGTTCGGTGTTCTGGATCAGGACGCGCGCGGGCCCTCCCCGTGCAACCGGTGGCCCTAAGGTATGGTGAGAAGCCTGGTCGCGAAGCGTCCGGCGGGGACCGGTCGATCATCTGGTGAAAGGTTGCTGTCGTGTCCCACACCGTGCCGAATGCGGCGGCCTGCATCATCCTGCTTGGCGCCGTGACGGCGCCGGTTCGCGCCGGCGAAGTCTGGGCGTCGCCCGCCGAGCTGCGCGGCAAGAAGCTCATCGAGTGCGGCCATGGCTACATGGACCCGGCGGTCGAGAACTTCCCGCGGTGGATGGCGAGGCACCCGCACGTCATGTCGGCCTACCCGTTCGACGGTGTGTGCCTGCGGGTATGGGTGGAAGGGCGCCGCCAGTACCTGGACGACTTCTGCATGTCCGGCGCCGTGGACGTCACCGATCAGGATGTTGCGGACACCATCGCCGCCTACAACGAGGTTCAATGGGGCAGCCTCACCGACAACTTTCTTTACTGGTTCCTCAGGCACGGAAATACCGCCTTCGCCGACCCGACCGACCCGATGCAGCGGGCGCGGGTCGTCCACAATGCCAGGCTGATGGCGAAAGTGGCACGCGCGTGCGGCTTCAAAGGCATCTGGTTGGACCCCGAACCCTATGAGGGAAATCCTTTCGCCGGCGCCCCGGCCGCGGCGGTCAGGCAGCTAGGCCGCGAGTGGATCGAGGCGGTTCAATCGGAACTGCCCGAAGCCGTGATCCTGGTCCTGTTCATGTACAGTCCGGACCAGATATCAAAGGACTTCTCAGACTTCATGAACGGTATGGTGGCCGGCATCACCGGCAAGGGCCGGATCGTCCACACCTACGAGAACTCGATGTATTACGGCATGTCCAAGGGCATGCGCTTCGGCGAACACGCCGGCGACCGGGCCCGGTGGCAGACCTACCGCGACAACGTCAAGATCGCCTGGCGCACCAGATGTAATGATCCGGCGAGGTACGACAGGTTCGTCGAGGTCGGCGCGGGAACGTGGTGGGAGAGCGAACCCAACGGCTGGCCGGGCTGGCCGTGGCCGGAACAGGTGGCCCGCAGCAACCTGCCCCTGGCCCTGGCGACCAGCGACGAGTACGCCTACTGCTGGAACGAGCACACGAACTTCTATCGCACGCTGCCGGACCGCCTGGATCCCTGGATTGCCTCCACCACCAACAAGACGCTCAACCGGGGCACCGAGCAGGTCGCGGCGCTGCTCGAGGACTTTCAGACCGATCCACTCACGCGCGGCTGGTATTTCGACTTCGACGTCCTCAACCACGAGAATCACGAAGCGGAGAAACCCTTCGCCTTCAGGGAGCTTCCCTACATCGGCTCGGGACGCACCGGCTGGCATCCCAACCATCAGTCGCTGAAGATCGCCGCCCACCGCTGCGGCACGCAGCGTCATCGCTACGTGCACCCCGTGAAGCCGCAGACCCACGACGCGTCTTTTTTCGGCTCGATCGATTTTCAGATCAGCGAGTTCTCGACCGACCCGAACAACCCGATGGTCATGGGGCTGTTCAACGCTGAGCGAGCCGACGACGCCGGCGCACTCACGCTGCAGGTCTGGGACGCGAACACGGTTAAGGTTCAGCTTGCCGGTGAGAGCGGCACGGTGACGCTCGCCCCCGAATTGGCGCATCCGTTGACGCGAGGACCCGTCTACCGCTTCTTGTTTCGCCACGATGTCGACGCCGCGACACTTCACGCTTCCCTGCAGCGGACGGAGCCGGATGCGGTCGTCTTCGACGCATCCGCGTCGACGAAGGAAGCCGGATCGTTCGCGATGGATGAGTACGGCGTTGCCATGTGGAACATCGATGAAACCGTGACCGATCCCGCCACGGCCTGCCAATACCGGGTGCGCATGTTCGCCCTCAACCGATCATCGGGCGGAATCGACGAATGGGCGACGCCCCTGGAGCTGCGCGGCAAGAAGCTGATCGAGTGCGGTCACGGCAACCGGTGGTCGGGCATCACGCCGCAGTGGATGGCCGAGAACCCGAAGATCATGTCGGCCTATCCGTTCGACGGCCTGACACTGCGAATCTATCTCGATCCCGAATGGTGCCGGGCCCACGGCATCGATCCGGTCGTCACATTTCGCGAGCTTCCCGGCATGCACAACCAGGCGCCCTTCCTCGCGCAACTGTGCATGTCCGGCAAGCACGACGTGCCCGACTCGGCGGTGCAGGGGACGATCGACGCCTACAGGAAGGTGAAGTGGGGCAGCCTGACTGACAACTTCCTCGACTGGACCCTGCGCCACGGCGACACGCATTTTGCGAAGCTTGACGACGACACCGAATGGAATCGTGTGCTGAACAACGCCCGCCTCATGGGCCGGGTCGCGGCCGAGTGCGGCTTCAAGGGCGTGTGGCTCGACACCGAGGACTACTCGGGGTCGCCGTTCAAGGGATACGACGCCGACCTGGTCAAGCGGCGCGGCAGGCAGTGGATCGAGGCGCTCCAGGCTGAGCTGCCCGAGGTCGTGCTCATCTTCACCTTCGTCTACGACGACTCGGGCTACGCCGCGCGCTTCAACGACTTCATGAACGGCATCCTGGCCGGCATCATCGCAAAGGGTCGGATCGTCAACGCCTACGAGAACTCCTTCTACTACGGCTGGTCGGACGGCATGCCGCGCGGCGCCGGCTGGGGACCGATCAGCGGCGATCGGGCCAAGTACGGCCGGTGCCGCGACAACGTCATCAATCGATGGCGGAGCCAAAGCGACGATCCGGCCAGGTATGACCGATACGTCGAGGTCGGCATGGCGGCGTGGTGGGACGGCAAGGACAACCTGTCGCCGGGGCAGCCGTCGCCGTACGGGTGGAGCAACCTGCCCCTGGCCCTGGCCACCAGCGACGAATACGTCTGGTGCTGGAACGAGTTCAGCAGTTGGTACCTGACGCTGCCGTTGGGGAGGCTGGACCCGCGCGTGGCCAGCAGCACGAACATGACGCTGAACCAGGGCACAGAGCAGGCGATCGCCCTGGACTTCGACTTTTCCAGCAACCCGCTGCTCAATTCGAACGGCTGGTACTTCGACTACGACGCCCTGGATCACGACGCACACTCGCCCTTTGAGTTCGCCGAGCTGCCCTACAACTGGTCGAAGGACGAGCGGACCCTGATCGTCCACGCCCACCGGCGCGGCGAGCAGCGCCATCGATACGTGCATCCGATCAGGACGCGTACCCGAACGGACGAGATCCGCGGCTCGTTCGACTTTCGGATCGACCGGTCGGCCACGCACGGTGACAACGTGATCGTCATGGGCCTGTTCGACGCGGGCGAAGCCGACGACGCCGGCTCCCTGACGCTGCAGGTGTGGGACATGAACATGGTCCGCGTTCAGCTCGTGTCTCAGCGCGGTACGGTCACGCTCGAGCCGGTGCTCAACGGACCCCTGGTCACGGGTGAACCCTACCGGTTCACGTTTCAATACGATCCGGATCGATCCACACTCGAAACCGGATTGCGAGGGATTGCGCAGCCCGGGCGCAGAATATTCCACGCCTCGGCGTCGGCGCGGTCGCTTGGCGATTTCTCGCTCGACGAGTTCGGCGTGGCTCTGTGGAACGCCGGCGAGGTGAGCACGCCCCGAACCACCGCGTGGGCGTATCGGTTGTTCAGAGCGACGCTGGATGCGCCCTAGCTGACGGGGTGCGGCACCGCGTAGCCGAAGTCGCCGGACTTCGGGAGACTTGGGAGACTTTGGAAGACTCTGGAAGACTGAACTCTGGCGAGTTCAGCTACGGCGGGTTCGGCAACCAGGCCAGGCTTCGGCTTCACATGTCTTCTGATTCCAGAACCAGACCCATCGCGTTGCCGTGGACATCGGCGGGACGTTCACGGACATCGCGACGCTGGCGCCCGACGGCACGGTGGCGACGCGCAAGCTGCTGTCCACACCCGACGACTACTCCGACGGCGTTCTTCATGGCCTGCTCGCGCACCTGCAGCGGCGCACGCTGGGACCGCAGGACATCGACGAGGTGCTTCACGCCTGCACGGTGGCGACGAACACCGTCCTGGAGGCCAAGGGAGCCCGGACGGCGCTGATCACCACGCGTGGCTTCCGCGACGTGCTCGAATTGCGCAGGACGCGCATCCCGCGTCTCTACGATCTGCTCTACCGGTTGCCCGAACCGCTCGTGCCCAGGCGGCTTCGACTCGAGGTCAGCGAGCGCGTCGACGCGCAGGGCAACGTTCTCACGCCCCTCAATGCCGCCGACGTGGACAGGGCCGTGCAGGTGCTGCGCGCGGCCGACGTCTCGGCGATCGCCGTCTGCCTGCTGCACTCGTATGCCAACGACGCACACGAACGGGCGATCGGCCGCGCTGTCGAGGCGCAGCTGCCTGGCTGCTTCGTCTCGCTTTCCGTCGATGTCCTGCCACAGATGTACGAGTACGAGCGCACGAGCACCGCGGTGATCAACGCCTACGTCGGTCCGCCGGTGGAGCACTACTTGCGATCTCTGATCCGGAGGCTGCGCGAGGCGCAGGTCACCGGCAGGCTCATGGTCATGCAGTCGAGCGGGGGCATCCTGGACGTGGCCTCCGTCGTCCGTAAGCCCGCGGCCATCGTCGAATGCGGTCCGGCCGCGGGCGTGATCGGCGCGGCGGTGGTGGGAGACATGCTCGGTGAGCCGAACCTGATCTCATTCGACATGGGCGGCACGACCGCGAAAGTCTCCGTGATCAAAGACGGACAGGTCGGGATCAGCACGGACCACGAGGTGGGAAGCGTCGAGTCGGGCTCGGTCGCGACGCCGCTGGTCGGTGGCGGCGGCCACGCTCTGAAGCTGCCGGCTGTGGACATTGCCGAGATCGGCGCCGGCGGTGGAAGCATGGCCCACCTTGACAAGGCGGGGCGGTTGAAGGTGGGTCCGCAAAGCGCCTGCGCTGCGCCGGGCCCTGTGTGCTACGGCGCCGGAGGCCGCGACCCGACGGTCACGGACGCCAATGTCGTTCTGGGATTCCTGAATCCCACCTCCATCGCCGGCGGCGCCGTGCCGATTGATCTTGCCGCGGCCGAGCGAGCCGTCGCGAGCCTGGCCGAGTCCGCGGGCCGCGACCCGATGCAGACGGCGCGTGGCATCCACGAG
>NYZC01000217.1 GCA_002686995.1 Phycisphaeraceae bacterium
CGGATGAACACGGATAGGGCATCGGGGCTCGCTTCGCTCAACCGCAGCCCGCGCACTGGTCGTCGGCGAACCGCGCGGCGTGGGCCCGCGGGTCGGATGTGAGCCCGTCCTGTAACGAACGGGTTGTTCGGCGGGTGTCAACCGAATCGGCTGAATGAAGCCGTCATGGCATTCGACCCGCGGGCTTCCGTCCGCCTGTGGCGGATCCGTGGTTCCTGATCGTTGCGGCTCGGCCGCGTTAGTCCCGACTTCGGGGATCGGCACCGGCGTGTGGCGTAAGGGACTACGCACGGCGGGACGCCGGACGAAGACGCCGACCGGTACGATTTCTACAATCGTCCCCATGAAGATCTGGCCCCTCTCCAAGCCCATCACCGATCGCCTGATCACACCCGACACGAAGCCGCCGAAATCGACCCGTCGACCGGCGATCGACATATGGGGCGCGCCAGGGCAGCACCTCCCGGCCAGCCTCGTCCTTCACAGCCCGCGCGACGTCAGTCGCGTCCGGATCTCCGCGTCGGCGCTGCGCTGCGGGCGCGATCGCATCGCGCCGGAACAGATCGATCTGCGCGTCGTCAAGTGCTGGTACATGTCCGGCCTCGGCGTCTGGGCCGAGCCGATGAAGTCGAGCGTCAACTTCGACGTGCTCGCGGAGGCCCGCCTTGGCAATGCCGGCCGCGACAGCCCGGGCGTCGACGGCGCGGGCTTCATCATGAACCGCGAGCAGCTCGTTCTCGCGCCCGAGCTGATGTTGCACGACGACGAGCTGATCGACATCGATCGGCGGCGGATCGACAACGTCTTCCGCTTCACCGGCATGCCGACCGACGCGTCGTCTCTGCTGCCGTTCCGTCTGCGGTCGAGGGAGACGAAGCAGCTCTGGATCACGGTCCATGTCCCCGAGGACGCGGCCGCCGGTCGATACGAGGGCCACCTCACGCTTCGCGCCGCCGGTCGTGCTTCGATCGATGTGCCGATGACGGTCGACGTGCTGCCGATCGCGCTAACCGCGCCGCGCCTGCAGTACATGATGTATTACGACTCGCACCTCACCGCGCGCTGGGGCTTCATCAGCGAATCGAAATACCGAACGCCCGTGCAGATGCTCGCCGAGCTCCGCGACCTGAGGGCGCACGGCGTCGAGAACACGACGGTCTGCGAGTGGATCGACGGCGACCGGCCTGTCGGGCACAAGCTCAACTTCGCCAATCTCGATCGCGTCATGGACCTGCGCGAGGAGGCAGGGTTCCCGGTACGAAAGCAGCCGCTGTTCTGGTCGGGCGGCCCCGGCATGCTGTGCCAGCTCTACAAGCACGACGCGTGGCGCATCGACAATGCCATGTTGCGGCACATCGAGCGGGTCACGAAGGCGCTGCTTCGCTGGGCCGATCGGCGCGGCATCCCGGAGATCTGCCACTACGGCGTGGACGAAGTGCAGGCGCGGAAGCTCAAGGGTGAGATACGCGCCTTCAAGCTCATTCACCGGCTCGGGGCGAAGATCATGGTGGCCGTTCAGCCGAACTTCCATGACTACATGGGCGACCTCGTCGACTACGCGAACGTCCAGGGCGACCCGCACGATCCGAAGCAGGTGCCTCCGCGCGTCATCCGGCGCATTCACCGGACCGGAGGGCGGATCTACAACTACGCTCGCCCTCAGACCGGCGAATGTCGCCCGCATACCTACCGGCGCAACTACGGCACCGACATGTACACGAGCGAGATGGATGGCCCCTGGCCTTACGGCTACCAGTGCATGTCCGGACGCTACCAGGCCTACGACCGCATTCACACGACGCACGGTCGCTGGCTGAATCATCCGTTCTCGTACCCGACGGAGGACGGTGTCATCATCACCTGGGGCTCGCAGGGATGGCGAGCGGCGGTGGACGACGTGCGTTACCTCACGACGCTGCAACGAATGGTTGACACCGGCGAAGGAACCCCGGCACGACGCAAGAAGGCGAAGAGTTTCCTTGGCGCATTGGATTCCGACGGCGACCTGGACGCCCAGCGCAAGCGCTGTGCGCGACACATTCTCGCGCTCGGCGGTTGACCGACCGGCGCACCACAGGCGTACCGCGGGCGTCAGCCCGCGGGTCGAACGGGCAGAAGATCCGAGCGACCAGATCACGTTCCCCCCGGACCCCTTCCATGACCCACATCATCGAACCGGAGCGCAGGATCCCGATCATCGCCGACGTCGACGTCGCGGTCGCCGGAGGCGGCGGAGCGGGGGTCGGCGCCGCCGTGGCCGCGGCAAGACTGGGCGCATCGGTCATGCTCGTGGACCGTCTCGGCGCCCTGGGCGGCTGCATGGGGCCCGGCGGCTGGAACGCCGGCGCGTTTTCACTCAAGAATCTCGATTTCGAGCGCTTCCGCGAGCAGCCCTATTTCGCGTTCCAGGCGCCGAGAGAGCAGATCGAGGCCGACGCGATGGACGTCATCCGTCGCTGCGGCATCGCCGGCGAATGGATGTCGCGCGTCTTCGACATGGATGACGACTTCGGCTGCCGTCGCAATCTGGCGGACGTCTCGAACCGGATCGCCGACGTGTGCGGCCGGATGGTGGACGAGGCCGGCGTCCGGCTGATGCTCGACACGACCGCCGCCGACGTCGTCCTCGAAGACGGCAAGACCGTGTGCGGGCTGATCGTCGAGAACGCATCGGGACGGGCCGCCATCCGCGCGAAGGTCGTGATCGACGCGACCGCCAACGCATCCGTCGCCCAACGGGCGGGAGCGCCGCTGGTCGCGAGCAACTGGGAGCCGAGCATGAACATCACGTTCGGCATCGGCGGCACCGACGACGAGCGTTTCAAGCAGTTCATCGACGGGCGCAAGGAGCCGCCGGCGGACAACAAGTGGATCGACGAGGTGATGATCCCGGAGGCCGGGTACATCTGGTGGCGACTCGGCGCCCACATCAGCCGCATGCGACCGTACGCGGATCTCTTCAAGAAAGCCCAGGAGGAAACCGGCTACCGCGCAGTGGGAAGGGTCGGCGACGTCGGGATCATCGCCGCCGTCTTCCCCGGCCCCGACGGCAAGACGAGCCAGGATTCGATGTTCTGGGGCCGGGCCGACATCGACGGCAAGATCGACACGCTTGACGGCGATCACATGACGACCGTCGAGCGGGACGCCCGACGATACATGATGGATACGACGCGCTTTCTGCGACAATACGTTCCGGGCTTCGAGAACGCGTACCTGCTGTACCTGTCACCCTACATCGGCACGCGGGGCGGCCGCGCGATCGAGGCCGAGCGCATCGTCAACGAGGACGACCTGCACGCCGCGCGACGCTTCGACGACGTGATCGCGCGCGGGCAGGACGGGCGCTACCGCAAGGACGCGCCGACCGACGTCCCCTACCGCCAACTGCTGCCGCGACGCGTCGAGAACCTGCTTGCGGCGGGCGTGAGCGCCCACCGGAAGCCACCGAACCTGCGCGAGCGCACGCTCGTGATCCACATGGGCCAGGCGGCCGGCACCGCCGCGGCGCTTGCGGCCGCTTCGGGCGTGACCGTGCGCGAAGTGGATCTGCGCCGATTGCAGCGCATTCTCTTCGAGGAAGGCGTCGATCTCGGCGGCAAAGACCACGTCCAGGCGCTACTCGCGAAGCCCGCAGCACCGCTGTCGGAGCATGCGAAACGGGAGGTTTAGCTGAAGTCGCCAGACTTCAGACCCCGCCACTTCGGCGACGGGATATCCGAAGCGCGACCACGCCTGCGACCACCATCGGCAGCGTCGCCGGCGCGGGAATCGGAATGAACTCCAGTTGCAGCTTCGGGCCGAGGTTCTGCCCGCCCACGTTCAGGCCCGTCTCGCTGGAGTAGAAATGGAGCCGTCGGTTTCGGCCCGGTCGGGGATGCCAGAGCACGAAGCCGTGGTTGTCGTCCGGATTGTCGAAGACGTCCTGGATGACCTCGAGCAGAAGCACCCCGCCCACGGTGTCGCTGTCGAACGTGTGCCAGCCGAGCGGTATCGTCGCGTTCGGCGGATTCGGGATCACGATCTCGGCCAGTTCCCCGTTGTTGTAATGGTCACCGAACGGGTACGTCGCCGGACCGCTGTTGTTCCACGTCACGCCCGGCAGCCGATTGTCGCGGCTCGCCGCCGTCTCGTCCCAGTTCGCGGTCATGCGCCCTAGCTGGAGCACCAGGCTTTGCCCCGGATCGAGAGAATCGTCGGGGGTGACGTCGAACAGGTACACCGAGAGCTGCGCGCGGGTGATGCGGCCCCCGCCGGGAATCGGCGTGTCCGAGAGGTCGAACCAGATGAGCGAAGACTGAAGCTCCTCGTTCGGCAGTCCGCTGTCGTACGTGATGAGGTCGCCGTTCGCGAAATTGCCGGCGTCGAGGCCGTTGATCTGCGCGAGTCGCGTGTCCTCGACGACCTGGGGCCCCTGCGCCGTGAAGCTGAGCGTATCGCCCGGTGCGGGTGCGGCGATCGCCAGGCACAGTAGCAGGTACGGTGCGCTCGATCGGCGCCATGAGACTGACAATATGGGGTTCTCTTTCACTTCTCTTTCTGCCGGGTTGTCGACACCCCGACGGGTGTCCTCGAATTATAGGCGGATATCGGAACGGTTTCCGCGCCGCCCCGCCGTCAGCAGCCCGGGCAGGATCAGCAGCAGGCAAGCGGGCTCCGGCGCGATGAGAGACGGCGAGGAGCCGAAATGTGCCCGAGCGTTCGCCAGGGCCTGCCAGTAAACCGGATCGATCCACCGGCTGAGCTCTTCGTAGGGCGCCCCGTCGCGCGGCACTGCCGTCGGGCTGTCCAGCCACCAGTTGCCCAGCCCCTCCCAGAACAGCACGTATCCGTCGCCGTGCTCGATCGCCTTCTCGATCGACGCTTCCAGGACCGCGGGCGAGAAATAGTTGGCGTTCGGATCGGCTGATTCGAACATGTCACCGGGAAAGCTCTCGTTCGGGTCATACGACGTCCGGAACGTGAAGCCGACCTTCACCTTGTCGGCGTACAGGCCGGGAACCTCGGACAGGGCCAGCGCCGACTGGCTGACCAGGCCGGCCCCCATCGCGAACTCGCTGTCCTCGGTCATCCACTTGGTCCAGCTGTTGGCGTCGACGATCGTCGTCTCGGCCGTGGTGCCCTCGAGAATCCCGTCGAGGAACGGCACGACCAGGCCCGAGGGCGCATCCTCGATGGAGCTGAACTCCGGCAAGGTGATCTGCAGGGCCGGAAAGCTCGACGCGGTGAAGAACATCAGCGTGGCATCGGGATCCTCGGCGCTGATCGCCTGGCCGAACTCCCGCCCGCGCTGGCGCACCATGGCCCTGACCTGCTCGAAGGTCCGATTGTCGTAGGTCGCCGGATCGGATTGCTGAAGCTGCTCGTACCCCCAGACGCTGGAGCCGTAATAGGGCTCGAGGTCGATGAGAAGGCCTTCCGCCCCGCCGTCGTCGGCGATGCCGGCCATGATGCCGATGTTGTTCGCGATCCTGCCCCACCAGCCATCGTCGAACCAGTCCATCTCCACGCCGCGCGGCGGCACGCCAAGCTGCACCCGCACGAAGTTGTTGTCCATGCCACCTGCCGCATGAGCCTGCTGCAGGTCCGCCACCGCACCTTCGTACATCCAGGGTTCGTTGTTGCGGCGCCAGACCACCGTTCTGCCGAGATCGCTGCCCGCAAAGCCGTTGTCGAGCAGGCGCAGACGACCGCTGGGGACGCGGGCCACCTGGCTGACCGCCACCCAGGTCGCGACGCCGTCGAACCCCCGCTGCGAAAGCTCAGCGATGTTGTTCCTAAGGTAGACGGTGTCCGGCGCGTTGAGACCCGAGCTGATCATCATGATCTGCTTCGCGGGCGTCGACGTGATCCCCGGCGCCTGCATCAGGCTCTGCCCGTCCACCGCGCGGATGAAGTCGACGTCGGCGTTGACGTAGCAGTTCAAGCAGTCGGCCCGGGACGATACGAACAGGTTGCTCGTCTCGTTCGTGTGGGTCTGGAGAAACCCGTCGAACACCGGATCAGGCAGGTCGTCGATGTACAGCTTGACCTGCCGCGACGAAACGCCGGGGATCGCGCCGTCCGTGGGCCCCTTGAACTGGTTGTCCGTCGTGATGCGGTACACGTGGCTGTCGCGCACGTCGAGCCCCGCCACGTCGATCACGTGAGCGCCGTAGTTGCCGGCGGGACCGTAGCCATCCCAGATGACGACGCGGTTGAACCGATTCGGGTCGGCCGGCGGAGCACCGGGGATGTCATCCGCGAAGCTCCCGGCGCCGATCATGAAGTTGATCTCGAGGACCCTGTCGCCCACGCCGACGGGCGATCCGCTCGAAATCTGGAAACCCAGGGGATTGAAGAAATCACCTGCCAGCGCGGCGCCGTAGTCGACGGCGGCGGAGATATCGAACGTGAACGGGTCGGCGTCGACGTCGAGCGTCCCGCCGTCGTGGCGCCAGCCGAGAATGGTGTTCGTGAAGTCACCGGCGCCGGGATCGGCGTCGTTCAGGCCGATGCCCAGGATCTCCTTGGTGCCCCTCGATCCGTTCGCGCGGTTCCCCGGACCGCCCGCGATCGGAAACCCGAACATGCGCACTGTGCTCGGGTCCAACTGAACCTGCTCGAACGACGGGATGTCGTCGCTGCCACCGCAGGTTCCGTCAAGACAGGGGAAGACCCACGTCGCGTTGGGATTGTCCTCGACGGAGAAGAAGCTGCTCTGCGGAAGTGACGTCGCCTCCCACGCGAAATCGGGCGCTGGATCCGTGCCGTCACCGATCACGGCCCGCGCGATCGAAGGCAACATGAGCGCGGTGATCGAGCCGACGAGGGCGTTGCGGAGCCAGGGGCGAGGTCTGCACTGTGAGATGAGATTCCTCCGTGGCCCCGGCTGGATAACTCTATGGCTTTGTGGACCGGTTTTCAACATCTCGCGCGGCGTACCCCCGGCGTCACCCGGGGGGTGGAATGCACACGGAACACGCTGAGGCCTAGAGCGCATCGTGCGCCACTGGCCGCGAACCCGCGGGCTGACGCCACGCGGTTCGCCGACCGCTCCCACTCCGGCTACGGCACCGCATCGTAGACAAACACTCGCCCATACCGATGAGACATCAGAACCTCGCGCCGGCCGTCCGCGTCGTAGTCGACCACGCGCGGACACGACGTCTCGACGACGTTCATCGGAGCAGGCTCGTCGCCGCCAGGCAGATCGTCGTACAGCTTCTTCAATCCGTCGTGCAGGGCGTACTGGCAGCCGTCGTAGAGCTGCCTCCAGAGCGCGCTCCGATCGCGCACTTTCTCGATGGCATCGAACGCCGGTTCGCTATCGGTGCCGACGTTCATCAGCGCGTAGACGTCTCCCCAGCGGTTGCCGACGAGCACGTCCTTGCGCCCGTCGCCGTCGAGGTCCGCCACTTCCACGATCGAACGGGGACCGAGCATGACCGGCTCGCCGTCGATGTGAACCATCTCGTGCCCGGCCAGGTCCGTGGCGTCGCCGCCGGTGTTCAGAAACACATGCACTCGACCAAGCAAGTCGCCACAGATCACGTCGAGACGTCCATCGTTGTTCCAGTCACAGACGACAGGCGTGCTGAAACCGGCGACGCGCAGCAGTTGCCCGTTCCGTCGTAACGGCCGGCCCGGCGCGTACCGCGGCGCCGTTCGCGTGCCGACGTTCTCGAAAAGGTAGACGAGTCCCGAGTAATGCCCGATCAGGAGATCGTTGCGGCCACGATCGAACCAGTCGACCGGGCAAGGCGCAAGGTTGCCCAGGTACTCGGTATCGAACTCGAGTCCGCGAAGCGCCCAGAACCGCTGCTGGTCGGGGTCGTCCGCCGCCAGCGCGTCGACGGCGACGGCGATGTCGTCGAGGTCCGTGTAGTCGTCGAACGCAGGCTTTGTCGCCGTGCCGACGTTCGGAAACAGCCGCAGCCGATCCGTCTCGTGGCCGACCAGCAGGTCGAGGCGCCCGTCGCCGTTGAAGTCCGTCATGGCGAAGACGCTGTGTACGCCCATGATCAGCTCGCCACCGTCGTCGCGCAGCGTCAGCGGATCCGCGAATCGCGGCGCATCCGACGTGCCGACGTTGATGAAGACCTGGACCTGGCCCGGATCATTGCCCACGACGAGATCGACCAGGCCGTCCTCGTCCCAGTCGACCGCGACCGGATGGCTGAGCAGCCCGACGTCGACCGCGCGACCGTCAAGGTGACGCGCCTCATCGACCCTCTCGAAACGCGGGTCGTCCGGCGTTCCGACGTTTGCGTAAAGCCAGACCGTCCCGTCACGGTGTCCGAGCACGAGGTCGAGCCGACCGTCGCCGTTCCAGTCGGCGAAGCTGGCGCAGGGATACATCAGCGGTTCGATGCCGGGCACCTCGACGGGCGCCTCGAACCGCGGATCACCGTCACGGCACGCGTTTCGGAACAGAAGGATCTCGCCGTCGATGTTTCCGACGACCAGGTCCGGCACGCCGTCGCCGCGGAGATCGACCAGTTCGGGGTAGGCGTAGTTGCCGACATCAATCTCGCCCTTCGCGGTGCGCAGAAACGTCGCATCCGCCATGGCGTAAGCAAGGGACCCGTCGTCAGCCCGATTCGGCAGAAACGCCACGCGCCCCCCGTAGTTGCCGAGCACGAGATCAGGACCGCCCCGACCGGTCAGGTCGCCGAACGTCATCTTGGGGTTCGGCTGCACGATGAGCGGCGACCCGGTATCGACCGCGCGCAAACGTTCGCCGCGAGTGAACGCCGGTGCGGCGTTCGTGCCCCGGTTGATGAATAGGTAGATGAAGCCGTCGTGATCGCCGACAAGCAGGTCCTTCCTGCCGTCACCGTCGGCGTCGATGACGTACGGGTAGCTCTTGAGCCCGACGCCGAGCACGCGGTCTTCGAGCATGTGCTGTGTCGTGAATGGCTTCAGCCGGGGATTCGAGGTGAATCGATCTTCAGGACGATAGGAGCGGGGCACGCCGTCGGGCAGGTCGAGCGATTCGATGATTTCGATCAGGCGCGCCCGTCGCTTCGGATAGATGCCATTGAGGTAGGGCGCGAAGTTGATGCGGAGCAACGACTCGGTGACGATGTCGTCCGCTTCTGCAGGGATGTCGGCGCCGAAGCTGCGCAGCTCTTCGACCATGCCCGCGATGAGCCAGAGATGGTCGATGGTGACACGGGTGTGGGGCATGGGGGGGGGCCAAGGTCTGACGAGGTCGGCATCGAACGAGGTCGCCATGGCATTCGACCCGCGGGCTTACGCCGCGCGGTTCGCCGTCGGTTGGCGAACCGTGGGCGTGAGCCACGGGTCTGATGTGCGGCGCGCCCGACCCGCGCGGCACCGCCCCCGACTCCCATCCCTTCACATCTCAAGCGTGCATTCCCACAGGTACGCCGACCTTCCCGGCACGTCCGTCTCTCCCACGTACGCCGTGTTCCCGTTCATCACCCGAAGATCGTGCACGCGGAACAGCGGCAGGCCCGTATCGGAATCAACCAGCGGCCCCAGGTTATGAACCGCGCCGTTCTCACGGTCGTACGCGAACAACATCGAATTGTTGTCGTCTCCCATGCACCCGAGCAGCAGCCCGTCCTTCCAGACGACCAGGCCGGGCAACCGCGCCGTCGGCGCCGGCCGCGCGAGGTACGTCGTCTCGGCGGTCTTCGGGTCGAGCCGACACAGTGATCCGCCGCACGTCCCGATGTACAGGAAACCGTCACCGCCGTTGATCATCGAGTCGACGGGTCCGGCCCCCGCGTACATCCGGTTCGAATCCGCCTGCGCGTTCGGGACGCTGCGGCGGAACCAGGTGATCTTCTTCGTGCCCGGATCGTACTTGTAGAGGAAATGCGCCACCTCGTGCCAGGTGCCCCAGAAGCACCCGTCGTCGTCGATCGCGCTGATGTGCGTGATCGAACCCATGTAGCCGAGGTCGTCGGTCCGGCCCGTGCCCAGGTCATGGACGAACGTCTTGAAGACGGGATAGGTCTGCCCGTAGATCAGGCCGCGCCGATCGTCCAGGCTGATCGTCTGGATGTAGTCGCGCTCGACCGGGATGCAAAGCTTTTCCGCGCGATCCGCTCCGGGCGCGATTCTGAAGAGCGCTCCGCCCGGCGCTTCCCGCCGCTGGTCGACCGCATGGAGGCAGGCCGTCGCGCCGTAGATCGCGCCGTCGGACGCGAGTTCGAGCGACCGGTGCACCTTGATTTCGAATCGCTCCGAGATCTCGGGATAGTGCAGGCTCTCGAACTGCTTCGACTTCGGATCGAAGCGATACAGGATGTCCGTGTTCCACGCGGTCAGGCCGCAGTAGAGCTTGCCGTCGGGATGCGGCAGCAGACAGGTGAACGCAATGTTGTTATCGAAATACTCCGGCGCGCTTTCGCGCGTCGGCATCTCGAAGAGATCCGTGGAGGGCTCGTCGCACTGATAGTCGCGCAGTACGTAATGCGTCACATGCTTGATCATGACCAGACATGGTAACCCACCCCGAGAACGGGATCAGTCCCAATCCTGTTGGGCACGGAATTCGCTTGGGAATCCAACTGCAGCGTCCGCGTCCTTGATGTTCGACTTGCGTTGCCGAGCCGGGTCGTCCCCGGCCCTGTAAGGCGATCCCGATCAACGCACCCCGGGGTAAGCCTGGGCAGACTCCGTTTCCAGCGAATCGTCCTCGTACTCGTACTCGTACTCGTTCAGCGCTGCGCTGGCCTCCGAACCCGAGTAAGGGGTTCGGCCTCAGGATGACCTGTCCGCGGGCCTCAGAAGTCTGGCGACTTCAGCTACGAGAACGGGGCGCGGCGGACGTTGCCGACTCCGGGCCGGGGACGGCCCGGATCGGTAACGCGGACGCGGAGCGGTACGGACGCGGCATCACGTCGCGGGAGGCATCCGGATCTAAACGCCAGCGCGCAACCGATCGAGGACGAGCACGAGTACGAGGACGATTGCGGGAAAAACGGGGTCTGACCGGTCTGACCCAGTTTCAGCGTCGCAGCAACTGCTTGATGCCGCGCTCCTGCTCGTCTTCGGGCTCCGGTTCGCCCTTGCGACGCTTGCGCCGCTTCCGATCCTTCTGATCGAGCACCGGGAGCGGATCGAAGAACTGCCACATCGGAGCCGTGGACAACATGCTGGCGAGCAGCGAGCCGCCTCGGATCGCCCAGACGGCGTAGCCGACGGTGAATGACCAGGACAGGCCCGTCACGGCGCCGACGGCCACCTTCACGCCATGCTCGCCGCCGCCGGCGCGCTCGTCGACCTGCTTCGAGAAACGGTCGAGCTGATCCCAGAAACGCGAGTGCTCGAAGCCGCCGACGTCCGAGCCGAAGTCACTCGAGACGATCGGACCCGCTTCAGGTCGCGCGTCGAGCGCACCGTTCCCGCCGAACGCAAAACGGCTCGCGCCGTCGGGACGCCGCATCGCATCCGACGTAGTGCCGGCGCGGGTCGAACCGATCTCGTCGGGCGAGAGCACGTCCACCACCGGGATAACGTTCACGCCCGGCGCATCCTCTCCGCCTTCGCCGTCACCTTCTCCGTCGGCATCCTGCTCGGCCACGACGTCATCGATCGCGGTGTCGTCGTCGCCACCCTCTTCAGTGATCTCGTCCTGCGGCTCGTCGCCTGAATCGCCGTCGTCGACCGGATCATCCATGTCATCGATTCCGCCGCCGTCGTCGATCTCGAGATCATCGAGATCCGGCGGTCCGCCGGAGTCGCCCGCGCCGCCGCCACCGCCGCCGGTGCCGGTGCCGCCTGTCCCGCCGGCTCCGCCGCCTCCGCCGCCGTCTATGGGATTGAACGGAATCTCGATCTGCTTCACCGTCACGCCGACCTCGGTCGCCGAGATGCGCGGCCCGCCGCTTCCGGTGTTGCCAAGGTCGTTGACGACGACCGTCAGTTCGATCGGGCCCGTGAACTGGGCCGGCGGCACGTAGGTGAGACCGTCCAGGGCCGCGTTGACCTCCGCCACGGTGCCGGAGAAGACCATGGCCGCATCACCGTTACCGCTGGCGAAGACCAGCCCGTCGGTGCCCGAAAGCGTGAGCGTTCCGCCGTTGACGGCAAGGGTCACCTCGACGGGCTGATCCTCCGCATCGACGTCACTCACGACGAAGGCATTGCCACCGACCGCGGAGAAGACGATCGACTGGCCTTCGGTGACGCTCAGGTCGTCCGGCAGGTCCACCTGCGGCGCATCGTTCACGGGATTGACCACGACGTCGAGAGGCGACTCGACGAACAGCCCCTCCGTGTCCGTCGCCCGGATGAGCAACGTTGCCGTACCGCTCGCGTCGACAGCCGGACGCAGCGTCAGCAGGCCGCCGGCAGGTCCCTGCGCCACGACATCGAACAGATCCTGGTTGTTGTTAGACCGGATCGAGTAATCAATGGCTCCACCAGCGTCCTCGACATCATTGAACGCGACTTCCAGGTTGATGGCGACGGACGGCGCGTCCTCATCCAGAACGATCCCGCCGAGTCCCGTGGTCGTCGGCGCGTCGTTGATGGGAGCGACCGTTACGGTGAAATCAGTCTCGACGAAGAGACCACCGGTGTCCGCGGCCCGCAACGTCAGCGTCGCGGTGCCGAACGCGTTGGAGGCGTGCGTCAGCGTCAAACTTCCGGTCAGAGGGTTGACGATCGCCGAAGCGAAGAGCCCCGGGTTGATGCTCGACGCGACCGAATACGACAACGCGTCGTCCGGATCCTCGTCGTCGTCGAAGGCCGCCCACAGGTCGATCACGGTCGGCGGCGGATCCTCGTCGATCGAGACGTCCGCGATTCCGGTGGTCGTCGGGGCGCTGTTGATCGCGATGAGCACGATCGTGCGTTCGTCCGTCCCCTCGTCCTCTCCGTCGTCGACCTCGAACTGAACGACGCGCGGTGAGAGGTCCGGATCGGCGGCAAGGTTCTCGTAGGTGACCGAGCGCAATGCCGCTTCGTAGTCGCTCGCGTCCGCGACACCGTCCAGCACCAGGATGCCCGTCGTGGCGTCATAACTTGCCGTGATGTCGGAGTGACCGCCGAACCCAAGCTCGTCCTCGGCCGCGACGAACCCGTTCGCGATGCGCACCGTCGCCCCGATCAGCGTCGCATTGTCCACATCGACGATCGAGACCGACGGATCGATGATGGTCGCGCCGTCGCCTTCCGAGTACACGAGATCCGACGGGGTCGTCGTCACCACGGGCGCGACGTTGGCAACAGGGATGATATTGATCGTGCGGGTGGCGTCGCCCGCCGCATCCCCAGGATCAACGCCGAGAAACGTGACGCGCCGCGGCGTCGTGTCCGGTTCGAGACCGGTATTCTCGTAGGTCACGGCACGAAACGCCGCCTCGTAGTCCGTCCGCGACACGATTCCATTCAGCGTCAGGATGCCGGTGATCTCGTTGTAGTCACCGGTGATCCCGAGTTGATCCGCAAACGCCAGTCGATCCTCGCCGGGAACGAAACCGGCGGTGATGCTGACGGTCGCGAAGATCATCTGCGTATCGTCGACGTCGACGATCGTGAGCCCCGGATCGACCGGCACCGGACCGTCACGTTCGGTGTAGTCAAGCGTCGAAACCGTCGTCGTCAGCATGGGTGCGTCGTTGACCGCCGTCACGTTGATCGTCGCCGTGTCCGTGCCCGAGCTGAACGCCGTGCCGCCGCCGCTGTTGCCCCCGCTGGTGTCGACGCCGGCGTCGCCGTTGGCGGCGCTGGTCCGGTCCCAGGCCCGGAACGTGATCGCGGGATCCACGACCCCCGTGAAATCCTGATCCGGCTCGAAGTAGAGACGGGTGTCGCCGTCCGCGGCCAGCGTCCGCGCCGAAGCATCCGACACCGGCCCGAGCGGCCCCCACGTCGTGCCGCCGTCGTTCGTGAAGTGCCAGACGCCGCCCACCGATGTCGCCGACGTCACGGCGATGCCGGTCAACGGATTGACGTCACCGTCCGTGACGTTCTCCTGCCCGCCCCCGCCGGCGAATCCGACGAGGTCGGAGATCAGCGTGCCGACCGCGCCCGAAGGCGCGCCCGCGTCTTCGCCGATCGCCCCCAACGTCACGACCGTATCCGCAAGCACCGGCGCGCTGTTTGACGCGATCGTCACCATGGACGCGACGTTCGGCGTCGCGGTGTCCGAGCCGCCGCCGTCGTCGACGATCGTCGTGATCGTGACCGTTCGGTCCGCGCCTCCCGGCGTCACGTTTGCGTTCCGGTATGACAGGCCGACCACGATCGACTCGATCTCGGAGTCAGTGGTCCCGCCGCCCTTCGTCACCGACACCGTTGCCGTGCTTCCGGCCACCGTGACGTCGACGATATGGCTCGACCCGGTGATCACGCTGTTGAGATCGGTCAGCGCAACGCTCGAGCCGTCGACGACCAGGATCTCGTCGCTGCCGTCCTGAAGATCCTCGACGGTGAGGGTGAGGAACACGACTCTGTCACCTGCCTCGACCAGGTCGACGGCGGCACCGCTGTAAAGCCCGACTGCTGCGCCGCCTGCGACGAACGACGGATCGTCACCCGTCGCCGTCAGGGAAGGTGGATCGTTGACGGCGGTGACGGTGAGGGGCGCGGTGTCGGTCGCGGCGCTGAACGCCGTCGTCCCGCCGCTATTGGCGCCGCTCGTGTCGACGGCCGCTTCACCGTTCGCGCCGCTCGTCTGGTCCCACGCCCGGAACCGGATCGCGCTGGAGATCGTGCCCTCGTAGTTCGCGTTCGGCTCGAAATAGAGACGTGTGTTCGGATCGGCCGACAGCAGGCGCGCCGACGCATCCGAAACGACCCCGACCGCGAACCATGTCGTGCCGCCGTCAACCGTGTAGTGCCAGGATCCGTTGATCGCATCCGCACCGGTCAGGGCGATGCCGGTCAGGGCGCCCGGATCGACGTCCGTCACGTTATCCAGTCCGCCGCCGCCGACCGGATCGACGATGGAAGTGATGGGCGAGCCCACCGCCCCAGTCGGCGCGCCAGAATCTTCGGCAACGGTGCCGACCGTGACGACCGTATCGGCCAGATCCGGCGCGTCGTTCGTCGCCGTCACGGCCAGGTTCGCCGTATCCGTCGCCGCGCTGAAGGCGGTGCCGCCTCCGTTGTTGGCTCCGCTCGTATCCACGCCCGCGTCGCCGTTCGCGTCACTCGTTCGGTCCCACGCCCGGAACGTCAGCGCCGTGGCGAGTGCTCCGTTGAAGCTCGGATTGGGCTCAAAGTAGACCCGCGTGCCCGCGTCCGCGGCCAGCACGCGCGAGGAACCGTCCGCGACCGCTCCGAGAATGAACCAGTTCGCGCCGCCGTTGATCGTATAGTGCCACGTCCCGTTCGCCGTGTCGGCGCCCGTTACCGCAATTCCCGTCACCGCCCCGCTGTCCACGTCCGTCACGTTGTCCGGGCCGCCGCCCCCCACGATGCCCGCCAGCGTCAGCACCAGCGTCCCTACCGCGCCGGTAGGAGCGCCGGCGTCTTCGAGGACGGGCGCCAGCATGACGACCGTGTCGGCGAGCGTCGGCGCGTCGTTCACGGCCGTGATCGTGAGACTTGCGATATCCGTTGCAATGCTGAACGCCGTCGCCCCGCCGTTGTTGACGCCGCTCGTGTCGACGCTCGCGTCGCCGTTCGAATCGCTCGTATGATCCCAGGCACGGAACGTCAGCGCCGTCGTGAGCGTCCCCTCGTAGTCCGCGTTCGGCTCGAAGTAGACGCGCGTGTTCGCATCCGACGCCAGCACGCGTGCCGATCCATCCGCGACCGCGCCAAGCGAGAACCAGTTCGTCCCGCCGTTGATCGTGTAGTGCCACGTGCCGTTCGCCGTGTCGGCGCCCGTTACCGCGATCCCAGTCACCGCCCCGCTGTCCACGTCCGTCACGTTGTTCTGTCCGCCACCACC
>NYZC01000218.1 GCA_002686995.1 Phycisphaeraceae bacterium
CGGGGCCGATGTGGCTCGCTAGGCCTTCAGCGTATGGAACTTGCATCCACTATCCTCTGCCGGTTACACGGCGCACCGAATTAACAAATAACAAATAGACGGAATAAACGGAATAGGCAGAACCGTCACCCGGTTCCGGAGAGCTTGCGAACCGTGTGATCAAACGTCTTCACCATCCCGACCTGGATGGAGTAGACCATGAGGCTGTAGCCGCCGGCGCTGACGACCGCGGCCATGAACAGGCTCATGCGCCCGAACACCGGATCGCTGCTGAAGTCGTCGACGTGCAGCCACGGGTTGATCAGCATGATGATGCTCGTCGCGGGGCTGAACCCGTTGACGATGGGCCCGAGAAACGGCACTTCGCTCGCCATGTAGAAGCCGCACCAGCCGAGCACGAACGACGCGGCGCCGATCAGCGCGATGCTCGGAATCACCGCCCCGAGCACGCCTTTCGAGCGCAGGCTGAAGAACATCCCCGCCATGACGCACAGCGCCGTCGACGGCACGAGGATCGCGGCCAGCAGCAACGGCGACTCGAACAGGATCAACTCGTGGGTCGTCTTGCCGCCCACCACGGTTTCGGTGATCTGTGCCGTCGGCCAGCCGAACCAGTTGCCGATGACGGTGTACGCCGACACGATCGTCATCGTCAGGATCGGCGCGGCGAGCAGGACGCCGAGAAAGCGAACGAGCCCGTGCAGTTTCCCCCACACGTAATAGTGCGGCGTGATCGGTGTCGTCAGGATCAGGTCGAGCGTGCCGTCCTCGCGCTCACTGCTCACGGCGCCCGCGCTCGTATAGATGGCGACCATCACGATGACGGCAAGCTCGAACAGCAGCAGGACGGTCAGCGTCACGCGAAACGCCTGGCCCGCCGCAGGAGCGCCGCCCGCGCCGTGGTACTTCAGCAGCGCGACCAGCAGGACGACGATGGTCAGCACGACGAAACCCCATCGCGCGACGACGCTGACCACGTGGTTGCCGCGCGTATGCGCTTCGCGCCACGAGATCGGGTTGCCGCGCACCGCGCGCGGCTCGTGTCGCCGCTCCTCTCCCCGCGCTCCGAGGCGCAGCCATCGCCGCAGCCATACCACCGCCCCCGCGTTCTGCACGATACCGCGGGCGAACACGGTGCTGAGCACGATCAGCGCCGTGCTGACGATGCCGGTCAGGCACGCGAACGCGGCGAACGGTCTTCCCAGGTAGAAGCGCATCAGCCCGGGCAGATGAGCAAGCGCCTCGGCGTCCGGCGGACGGTAGTTGGCGCGATTGATCGACGCCTCGAGCACCAGCAGCGGATGCAGGGGCGTGAGCCATGTCGTGTGCGGCGCGACGCGAAGCATGTTCCGGTCGAGCACCCATGCGGCGACGAGGTAGGACGCGATGATCGTGACGAACAGGAACACCGACTTGCGACCGCCCGTCTGCAGCACCGCGAGCATGACGGCGACCGAGCCGACCAGGAGCGCCACGAGGCCGGCCACCGTGAACGCGACGAACACCGAGGCGATCGGCACGCCGCCGAAGATGAGCAGGAAGGCGAACAGCGGCAGACCGCTCAGCAGCAGCGCCAGCACGAAGAACAGGCGGCCCAGCAGCGACCCGAGCACGACCTGCAGGTTGGTCATCGGCGTCGTGAACAGGATCTCGTACGTCTTGCCGGACTGCTCCTGGGAGATCGCGCCGGCCATGAACAGCGGCGCGAGCAGGCAGATCAGGGCGACCTGCGCGTAGCTGACGAACGCGAAGATGATCGTGCCGGCCTTCGCCAGCTCGGCCATGTTGCTGGCGCCCGAGCCGCCGAGCGCGAGCAGACCGAAGCCGACGATCGCGATGAGGACCCCTAGGTACGCCATGCGGATCCAGAGGTGGCGCATGCGGCGCGACGCGCCCTGGACCGTGCGCACCACGATCGGGTTGGCCGGAAGCAGGTGCCACAACCAGGTGGCCGTCGGGTGCACTAGCTCGCACCTCCTTCGACCGGCACCCCGCGCGCCGGCTGACGCCGGATCGCGCGATGCAGCACGATGCCCATCGCCGCCGTAATCAAGAACGGCACCGAGATCATCAGGAGGATCGAGTAGTTGTATCCCCGACCGGCGGCATCCGGATCGGCGCCTGTCGACGCTTCGTCGACGACCTGGTGCTCGACCGCCGTCTTGCAGCTCGGGCACCCGCTCGCAGCGCGCGGCGCCATGACGAACAGCGTCCCCGCGAGGAGGACCCGAAGCATCAGACCGGTGACCGGAGCTCGGCTCGGCATCGCGTTCGGCATGATCACTGTCCGGCGGCCGCGGCGGCCACGTCGAATTCGAGGCGCCGCGTCGGGGGCGCAACGGCCTGCAGGCGCTCGTGCAGGCGCTTCCAGCTCACGGCGGCCGGCGCCGCCAGTCCGGGCAGAGGCTGTCCCCGGGCCCGCATGATCATGCGATGCTCGGGATAGATCGCTTCGAGCGCCGAACGCCCGGCCAGTTCGACGATGACGGTCTTCGGCTGGTCGTAGCGCAGGATCGAGAGACGGATGCGCCGCCCTGCTTTTTTGGCCTTGATCATCTGGACGAACTGGATGCTGAGATCGGGGCCGTTGGCCTTCTGACCGAGCCGTCGGCCGTCGATCTCCAGAATGAGATCGCCGGCCTGCAATCGCTCATACGCGGGGAATCCGGGCAGGGTTCGGCGCACCTGGATGGCGGGCTGTCGCAGCTTCCGCAGCGCCTGGCGGGGCATGGGCGCGGGATAGATCCCGATCGATCCGTCCTCGGAACCCGGCGACAGCTTGATGCGCAGGCGGCGCAGCAGGTGGTGCCGCGCGATGTCGAGCAGCCGCTCGCGCTGCTCGACGCTCGTCGCCCGCGCGTACATCTGGACGATCGTGTCTTCCGATATCGACGTGTCGGCGAGCAGCCGCACGGTCGCCTCGGTGCGCGCCTCGTACTTCTCCGACCCGAGCGCTTCGAGCTGACCGGCCAGCCGCCGGTCGAGCGCGTCCCCCTGAGCCGCATCGCCCTCGGCGCGCGCCGCCATGGCGAGCATCGAAACCAGCAGCACGGTCATGCCGACTCGCCAACGTATCACCGGGCACGCCCTCGGTCCGCATGACGCGGACTGAATTCCGAACACTGAACACTGAACACTGAACACTTCCTACTGCGCCGCCGCCGCGATCAGCTCGTCGGCGTGCGTTTCGATCCACTGCACCTTGCGCTCGACCATCCGCATGAAAGAGAAACCTTCGAGTCGCGCGAAGGTCCCGGTGTTCGCGATCGGGATCACGCTCTCGGCGATCAGCGCCTCGATCATCAGCCACGGGATCGCCTCGATCTCCGCCTTCGAGACGATGCACTCGGGCACCGACTCGTAGGTGGCCAGGAACCTGCGGAACCGCGTGACGTCCACGTAGTCCGGCCATTCGGCCGGATCCTCGCCGCCGCCCAGGATCGAGAACTGCAGCGCCCCGTTGGCGACGTCGGTGATGCGCTGCTGGATGCGCGCCGAATCGTAGTCGATGACCGCGACGACGCGATCGCCGCGAAAGAGCATGTTGCCCGGATGCCAGTCGCAGTGCACGATCTGCGTGGGCCACTCGTCGAGGCCCGCCTCGACGACGCGCGACGCGGCGGCCCGGTAGCTCGTGTCGAGACTCCGCACGAGCGCCTGGATCTCGTCGGCGTTGCGGCCGTCTCGATCGATTCGGCCGAGCGTCTGCGGCGCGATCTTCATCGAACGCTGGACCGACTTCGAGGCATGGTATGAGCCGACCTGCGGCTTGTACTCCGAGCGGAACTCGCGCAGCAGCTTGTGGAACAGCGCGAGAATGCGCCCCGCCTCGCCCGTCGCCTGCAGCGAGTTGTCGTAGCCGGTCCCGCTGATGTACTCGAACAGCTCGTAGATCGCGCCGTTGCGCTCGAGCATCGAGTTGTTGTCGCGCCGCGTCCCGATCAGCCGCGGCAGCGGGAACTGCTGGCGCGACAGCGCGAGCTGGATCTCGTGCGCGAACGCCACCTTGTAGGGGTCATCGCGTCCGCCGGCCCGGCGCTTCAGCAGGAACTTGCCGTTCTCGCACCGGATGATCAGCTTCGGTGCCTTGCGCGAGCCGCGCGGAAACTCCTTGATCGATTCGATCTCGCCGAGATCGTAACGGCTGAGCACGATCGCCAGCTCGGCGCTGCCGAAGCGCTCGCGCGACCGTCCGACGTCACCGGTCGATCCGACCGACGAGGACGGGGCCGAGCTGGTCGCGAACGAGGTCGTCGGCGCCGCCGAGGGCGCCTCGTCCGCCGCGCGATCGGTGCCGGAATCCGGCGCGTTCATCGGCGTGCTCCGTCCCGGGCCCGCAGGATGCGTCCGGGGCGAGACTGACGGGCGTCGTTCCGCGACACGATGACCTCCGACTCGCCCGGACCCTCGTTCGTCCGTCGCAGCCCGGGGATGCGGCGTCTTACTGAACCTACGTCCCGGAGCTACTCGATGTTTTGGACCTGCTCCTTGATCCGGTCGATCGCGCCCTTGACCTCCACGATCGCGCGGCTGATCTCGGCGTCGTTGGACTTGCTGGCGATCGTGTTCGCCTCCCGCAGAAGCTCCTGCGCCAGGAAGTCCAGCGTGCGGCCCGCCGGATCGCCGTCGGGCGCCGCGACGATCTGCGCCGCCTGGTCCAGGTGAGCGGCCAGTCGCGTGACCTCCTCACTGATATCGGATTTTTCGGCGAACACGCCCACTTCGCGGAGCAGGTCCTGTTGCTCGACCTTCAACTCGGCCTTGACGAGCAGCTCCTCGATGCGGGTCTTCAGGCGCAGCTCGTACTCTTCGACGACCCGCGGCGCCCGCTGCCTGATCGTCTCGAGACACTGGCGGATCCGGCTGCTCTGGCGCTCGAGGTCCTCGGCGATCACGGCCCCCTCGGTCAGCCGCATCGCGACGAGACGCCCGGCCGCTTCGTCGAGCAGCTTCGTCGTCGCCTCGCGCGCGGCGCTGAGCTGCGTCTGGACGTCGACGGCCGGCTCGAGCACGCCCGGCAGCGAGAGCAGCGCCGTGATGTCGATGTGCACCGTCTGGTCGGACGTCTTGCTCTTGACGGTCTCGAGGTGCTCGAGGTAAGTGACGATCGCGGCCTCGTTGATCCGGTGCGACGCGGTCGCGAACGAAGGATGCGTCCGCACCGTCAGCACGATCGAGCCGCGCCCGAACTGCTTGCGCAGCGCGGACTCGAGCTCAGCCTCCAGCGCCCCGATCTCCTCGGGCAGCCTGATCGTCGCCTTGAAGTACTTGTTGTTGAGACTGCGCAGCTCGACCGCGTAGTGGATGCCGCCGATCTGGGCGGATGCTTCCCCGAATCCAGTCATCGATCGAATCAAAGCTGCGGCTCGCCGGGGTGAAGGGTCGTGGGTCGAAGGTCGAAGGTCGAAGGTCGAAGGTCGGAAGTCGAAGGTCCGTCCGGGGTCAGGGCGCTTCGGGGGGCGCGGCGTCGGTGGCTTCGGCGGCTTCGGTGGTGTCCGGAACCTGGGCGGGCTCTTCCGGAACCGTGCTGGTCGAGGGCACGTCCGGGCTGCCGACGGCCGGCACCGGGTCGGCCTCGACCTCAGCGCGGATCGTCCACTGCATGCCCATGGCCAGCAGGATGAACAGGAGAAACATCCCGACGGTGAAGTAGGTCAGGAACTCGCCGGTCTTGGCACCCAGCACCGCCTGCGCACTGCCGCCGCCTCCGCCGAAGGCGCCGCTGAGTCCGCCGCCCTTGGGCTTTTGTACGAGGATCACCAGGACCATCAGGACGCAGACGATCAGGAACAGGATGGCCAGGAGCGAGACCAGGCCGCCAACAGCGAGAACGGGCGTCATTGTTCAGAATCCTTCCAGGCCGCCACGGCCGCGTCACGACGGGGGCCCGATCCACGGGAGCAAACGGATAATGTACTCTCTCGGGCCGATTTAGAGAAATGCGTGGGGTCTGGGGCCTGGGCTCTGGGTGCATGACAACTGTCGCGGGTCCCTTTGGAATCGTTCGCAGAGTGGGTGGCTGGGGTCGAGCGCAGCGAGCCCCCAGCGGATGTCATGGACGCGCTGAGCCACTGGTCGCGTATCTCGTTCGAGGGCACGCTGCGCCACACCGGGCGGGATCACAAGATCTACAAGGTCTACAAGATCTACAAAGATCTGCGCCGGGCCGTTTCGGTGTGCTCGCGTGCGTCCGTTTCAGTCGTCACACGCCCCCTGGGGGCTCGCCGCGCTCGACCCCAGCCACCCAATCCTCTGGAGCAATCTGAATCAGGCCCGCGTCAGCCGTGAAACCTCGACCCTAGCTCGCGGCGTTGACGATCGCGAGGAAGTCGTCCGCCTTCAGCGACGCCCCGCCGATCAGTCCTCCGTCGATATCCGACTGCCCGAACAGCTCGCCCGCGTTGCCCGGCTTGACCGATCCCCCGTACTGAATGCGCGTCGCGGACGCGACCCCGGCGTCGAACATCGCCGCCAGCGTCGCCCGAATCGCCGCGTGCGCCGCCTGAGCGTCATCCGGCGTCGCATTCCGGCCGGTGCCGATCGCCCATACGGGCTCGTATGCGATCGCGACCTGGCTCATCCGCGCCGCCTCGACGCCAGCCAGACCATACTGCACCTGTCCGGCATTGATCGCGTCCGTCTGCCCCGCCTCGCGCTGCTGAAGCGTCTCGCCGACACAAAGGATGACCTGCAACCCCGACGCAAGCGCTGCGCGCACCTTCGCGTTGATCAGCACGTCCGATTCGCCGATGACGTGCCGGCGTTCGCTGTGCCCTGCGAGCATCCACGTCGCGCCCACGTCTTGCAGCATCGACATGCTCACCTCGCCGGTGAACGCGCCGTCCGGTTCGTGATACCCGTCCTGGGCGCCGACCTGCACGCGCGATCCTTCCACCGCGCGGGCCACCGGCGCGACGTACGGAAACGCGGGAAAGACCACGACGTCGACGTTGTCGGCGCCGGACGCCGAAACCAGCGCCGCCGCGAGCGCCGCGGCCTCGTCGCCGTGCAGGTTCATCTTCCAGTTGCCGCCCACGAGGGACTTTCGGTCTGGCATGTCGGTGTTCGGTGTTCGGTGTTCGGTCCGCCTTCGGCGGATCTTCGCTTCGCTTCGATGTTCTGCGCGAATCGTATACACAGGCCGATGACCCATGTCACGTATCGGGGCGCTCCGTACGGCAGCGCGCCGCGCCGTCGTCAATCGGGGCTGGCACGGCGTTCCGGCGGCGGCACCTCGCGGTCCGGCTGGTCCGACAGGATCGCCGCGGCGCCGTCGTCGAGCAGGCGCTCGATGATCTGCTTGGTTCGCTTGCCCAGGTCGCTCGCGTCGACGTGCTCGTCGATCTCGAGACAACGGCGGCCGTCGAATGACATCACGCGCACGCTGAAGCGGTATCCCATCAGACCGTCCTGCTCGACGGGCATCACGAACGCCGCGATCGGCGCGTTGCAGTCGCCGTCCAGACCCGCGACGACGCAGCGCTCGGCGTGCACCGCCGTCGCCGTCGTCGGATCGTTGATGGGCAGGCAGCGCCGGATGCTGACGTGGTCGTCCACGCGGCACTGCACGGCGAGCGCCCCCTGACCCGGTGCGGGCAGCATCTGCGCGGGTTCGATCACGTTCTGCGCGTGCTCGGACATGCCGGCGCGCTCGAGGCCGGCGACCGCGAGCAGCGTCGCGTCATAGTCGCCGCGGTTGACCACCTTGTCGACGCGCGTATCGATGTTGCCGCGGATCGGAATCACGACGAGGTCGTCGCGAAGGCGCAGTATCTGGGCGCCGCGTCTCGGGCTCGACGTGCCGACCCGCGCCCGCGGGTCGAGATCGGCGATCGACGTCGGGCCGCCCCGTGCGATCAGGCAGTCGCGCGCGTCGGCGCGGCGCGGGATGGCGGCGATCGTGAGCCCGTCGCTCGCCTCGGCCGCCGGAAGATCCTTGATGCTGTGCACCGCGATGTCCGATTCACCCGTGAGCACGGAGCGCTCGACCTCGCGCACGAAACGCCCTTTGCCGATCGAAGCGATCGTGTCGGGCGCCGTCCCCCCGCTGCTTACGTAGTCGTCGTCCGCTTCGCAGGCGAGCCAGTTGAACTCGACCGCGACGTGCTTGTTGAGCTGCTGAAGTACCGAACCCACGATCTGCGCCTGTCGCTGCGCCAGCACGCTGCGTCGCGCAGCAATCCTGATGGGTCGGCGGCTCTTTCTCAATTGATGGCTCCTGGTTCGGCCCTTACTATAACCGCTCGGCCGTGCATGTGTGATGCGGCCTCGAAATTCGCTCTCGGGCCGTCCACATGGCAAACCCATCGACGCCACTCACCGTGGCACTCACGGGCGCCAGCGGCTTCGTCGGGGGCCACGTGCTGGACCGGCTGCTCGGATCGGGGCATCACGTCCGGGCGCTGGCCCGCGATCCCGGCCGTCTCGGCCGCTCGTCGACGCACGCGCGCCTCACCGTCGTGCAGGGCGCCCTGCACGACGACGGTCCGCTCACCCAGCTCGTTGAATCGGCCGATGCCGTGGTCCACCTCGTTGGTATCATCGCAGAGCACCCGGGCCGGGGCCAGACGTTCGAACGCGTGCACGTCGACGCCACGCGGCGCCTGCTGGCCGCGGCGCACCGCGCCGGCGTCGGACGGTGGGTGCACATGTCGGCGCTCGGATCGCGTCCGGAGGCCGCGAGCACTTACCACCAGACCAAGTGGCGCGCCGAGTGCGCCGTCCGCGAAAGCGGCATGAAGCACACGATCTTCCGACCTTCGATCATTCACGGCCCCGACGGCGAGTTCATGCAGATGGTGCGCGGCTTCTGGTGCCGCCTGTTTCCGCCGTTCGTCCCCTACTTCGGCGCCGGCCCGTTCGGCACCGGCGGCGCCGGCGCGCTGCAACCGGTGTTCGTCCAGGACGTCGCGCAATGCTTCACCGGGGCACTGACGAGCGACCGCGCGCTCGACGAGACCTACCCGCTTGGCGGACCGGACGTGCTGCGCTGGCCCGATCTCTACGACATCTGCCGCCGTCACCTGCCCGGCGCGCGGTCCAAACCGATCCTCGGCGTGCCGGCCTGGTACGCGTCGCTGATCGCCGGCATGCCGCTGGTGCCGTTCAACCGCGACCAGGTGATCATGAGCCAGGAGGACTCGACCTGTGATATCGGAAAGGTTCAAAGTGATTTCGACCTCACGCTGGCCCCGTTCGAGCCCACGTTCGCCGACTACGCAGCGCAGATTCACTGACGCATCCCGCACGAACCAGTCGTTCGGCGCGGGCAGGGTGCGGGGCGCCGCCCCGACCCCCGATTCCACCTATCTGTCAATTCGCGTCCCGCAGCCGGGGAGTTTAACAACATGAAGATATCCCGCCATACCGTGCTCTCCGCCGGCATCGTCGCCGGCCTGATCCTCGGCGGCATCGTCGGCGAGTTCCTTTTCTCGAAACACGGGGGCGAGGTGCCCGATGCCGTCCTGAACAACTACAAGTTCTTCGGCGACACCTTCTTCATCAACCTGCTGAAGATGGTGCTCGTGCCGCTCGTCGCGGCGAGCGTGATCGTCGGCGTCGCGTCGATCGGCGACCCGGCGCATCTCGGGCGCCTTGGCGGCTGGACCGTCCTCTATTACTTCGCGACGATGGTGATCGCCGTGCTGCTCGGCGTCGCGCTGGTCACCACCGTGGCCCCCGGCGATCCGCACGGCGACGGGTCGGGCATCGGCGCCGAGATCAGGTCGCAGGGAGAAGCGACCTACGACGAGAAGATCAAGGGCTCCAAGCGAGAGCGCATGGAGGAGAAGGCCGCCGCGGGACGCCGCGGCGTCGGTGGTGCGCTGTGGACGTCCTTCCAGAACATCACGAAGCAGATGATCCCGAAGAATCCGATCCAGTCGGCGGCCGAGGGCGCCCTGCTGCCGGTGATCTCGTTCAGCCTGATCCTCGGGATCGCGCTCACGACCCTGGGCGAGCGAGGTCGGCCGCTGCTCGCGGTTTTCGAGAGCCTGTTCGCCGTGATCATGAAGCTGGTCGACTGGATTCTCTGGCTGGCGCCGTTCGGCGTGTTTTGCCTGGCGACCGCCTCGATCGCCAAGATCGGCGTGGCGCAGCTCTTCGGCCCGCTCGCGAAGTACATGCTCGTCGTGTTCCTCGGCCTGGTGATTCACGCCGTGATCGTGCTGCCCCTCGTGCTGTCGATCTTCGGCCGGACGAACCCGTACCGGTACATGCACCAGATGCGGCAGGCGCTGATGACCGCGTTCGGCACCGCGTCCAGCTCCGCCACGCTTCCGGTATCGATCGATAACGCCGAGGAGCTGGGTGGCGTCAGTCGCAAGTCCGCACGATTCGTCCTGCCGCTGGGCGCCACGATCAACATGGACGGCACCGCGCTGTACGAAGCCGTGGCCGTCGTCTTCCTCTTCCAGTGCTACGGCATCCCGCTCGGCGGCATCGAGCTCGCCGTCATCGTGATTACCGCCACGCTCGCCGCCGTCGGCGCGGCGGGCATTCCGAGCGCGGGCCTGGTGACGATGGTGATCGTCATCGAGGCGGTCAACAACTCACTGGGCGGCGACAAGACCCTGCCGCTGGCCGCGGTCGGCATCATCCTCGGCGTCGACCGCATCCTGGACATGTGCCGGACGGCCACCAACGTCTGGGGCGACGCGGTGGGGGCGAAGATCATGAGTCGGGTGACGACGCGGTGAGAAACTAGGCTATTAG
>NYZC01000219.1 GCA_002686995.1 Phycisphaeraceae bacterium
ACAGGACGACGAACTGGATGTAGTCCGTGATGACGACCGAGATCATCCCGCCGAGCACCGTGTAGATCAGCACCAGCACGAGCAGCACCGTCATCACGATCGGCAGGGCGGCGCCCTCCGATGACATGCCAGTGATTCCGACGATGAACATCGACCCGACCTTCAGGAAAAGCCCCATGTTGAGGATGCCGCCGAACGCGAGCATGATGCCCCCGATGATCCGCGTCGGGCGGCCGAAGCGCCTCTCGTAGAACTCGGGGATCGTCAGCACCTCCATCTCCCGCAGCCGGTAGACGAAGAACCCGCTGATTCCCACGACGAACGTCACGATGCCGGCGACGACCGCGATGTGGAAGGCCGCGAAGCCGCCCACGAACCCCTTCTGAGCGCTGTACATCACCGTGATGAGCCCCAACTCGGTGCCCGTCATCGTGGCCACGCCGAGCGCCGTGCCGATGGCACGGCCGGCGGTGACGTAGTCGGCCATGTTCGCGATGTACTTGCGAGCAAGGACGCCGATCACTACGGACACCAGCAGGTAGACACCGACGATGATCCAGTCGAATGGCGTGAAGTTGGTCTGCTGCAGCAGCGCCTGAGCTTCTGGAGTCATGTGAACACCTGAACAGCTGTCCGTTACCCGTTACTCAACCACTTCTCCGGACTGACGGTCCGGGACGAACACCGGCTGCGGGCGGTCGCCGGCGTCGCCGGCAAGCGACATGCCGTGCGACTCGTTGCCGCGAATCTTCTTCGGCGCCAGGTTCGCGAGCACGAGAAAGTTCTGCCCGACGATGCCGCGGTCGAGCGCATCGTGCCCGAGACCGGCGACGATCCGGCGCGGCGCGTCGCCGTCCTCGAGGGTCAGCGCGAGGAGCTTGTCGGTATCGGCGATGGGCGATGCGTCGAGCAGACGCATGGTCTGGAAGGCGCAGTCGACGAGGCCGTCGAGGGTCATCACGGGCGGCTCGACCTCCTCTTGCTCGTCGGTGGTGACGCGCGATGCTTCGGTCATCGCGGTGATCTTCTTCGGATCGACGCGATCGACGAGCCGCTCGTAGGGGCGGACCGGCCGGTTCTCGAGCACGTCGTCGAGCCCCGCCCAGGTCAGCGCATCGATTTCGAGCATCGATGCGACGCGATCGGCGAACTCGGGAAGGATCGGCGCGATCAGCGTCGCGATGATCCGGAAGGCGTTGAGGCCGGCCGTGCAGACGACGGCGGCCCGCGCCGTGTCCTCCTTGACGAGCTGCCAAGGCTTGTGGGCCTGCAGGTACGTGTTGATCTCTCCGGTGAGCTCGCCGATCAGACGCGCCACCTGGGCGTAGTCGCGCTGCTCGTACAACGCGCCGACCGCGTCGCACTTGCCGCGCAGCTGGTCGAACAGGGCGCGACCCTCGTCGTCCATGTGCGCGAGCCGGCCGTCGCAGTTTCGATGCAGGATCGCCAGCACGCGGCTGGGAATGTTCGCGATCTTGTTGACCAGATCGGCGTTGACGCGCTGCACGAAGTCCTCGAGGCTCAGGTCGAGGTCCTCGACGCGCGGGTTGAGCTTCGACGCGTAGTAGTAGCGAAGGTACTGCGGGTCGAGATGGTCGAGGTAGGTGCGCGCGGTGATGAACGTGCCGCGGCTCTTCGACATCTTCTCGTGATTGACGGTCAGGAAACCGTGCACGCACAGCTGCGTCGGGGTGCGGAACCCCGAGCCCATCAGCATCGCCGGCCAGAACAGCGCGTGGAAATAGACGATGTCCTTGCCGATGAAGTGGTAGACGTCGCTCTCGTCATCGCGGCGCCAGTAGGCGTCGAAGTCGAGCCCGTGACGGCGGCAATGGTCCATCGTCGCGGCCATGTATCCGACCGGCGCGTCGAGCCAGACGTAGAAGTACTTGTCCGGCTGACCGGGGATCTCGAACCCGAAGTAGGGCGCGTCGCGCGAGATGTCCCAGGCGCGCAGGCCGTCCTGGAACCACTCCATGAGCTTCTTGCGAATGTCATCCTGCACGTGGCCCGCGCCGATCCAGGCGCGAAGGGCGTCGGTGAAGTGGTCCAGCTCGAAGAACAGGTGGACCGACTCCTTCCAGTCGGGCTGCGTGCCGCACGTGGCGCAGTAGGGATCGATGAGATCGCGCGGGTTGTACGTCGACGAGCAGACCTCGCACGCGTCGCCGTACTGCTCCTCGGCGCCGCATTTCGGGCAGGTGCCGCGGACGTACCGGTCCGGAAGGAACATCCGGCACTGCGGGCAGTGAGCCTGCTCGATGCTGCGCTCGGAGATGTGCCCGCCTTCCTTCAGGGCCAGGTAGATTTCTCCGGAGAGCTGCTCGTTCTCGGGCGAGTGCGTCGTGTAGTAGTTGTCGAAGTGCACCTGGAAGTCGGCGAAGTCGCGCCGGTGCTCCTCGCCCATTCGCTCGATGAGCGCCTCGGGCTCGACCTGCTCGTCCTGCGCCCGAAGCATGATCGGCGTGCCGTGGGTGTCGTCGGCGCAGATGTAGATCGTGTCGCGGCCGCGCAGCTTCCAGTAGCGCACCCAGATGTCGGTCTGGATGTACTCCACCAGGTGGCCGATGTGGATCGGCCCGTTGGCGTAGGGCAGGGCACTGGTGACAAGAAGCTTCTTCATCGGTTCGGGTCGGGACAAGCGGGCGTCAGAGGGCAGGTACGCGTCCGTTGACTTACAGGTTCATATCGATCAGTAGATCTGCTGTCCGTCCGGAATCTCCGCCACCACCTCGAGCAGTTCCGTTCGCTCTGCCGCGCCCGTGGCCATGACGTAATGGTCGAAACGGTCGCCGCCGACGGTCAGCGGGTGCAACGGCCCGGCCACGAGGATCTGCTGGTTCTCGATGGCATCGGGAAGAATCGACGTCGGCGCGATTGCCGTGACCTCGGCGCTCGTGCGCGCGGCGACCCGCGACAGCGCGGGCGCGGCCGCGAGGGGCTCGGCCCCCAGTGCGGTCGCCTTGTACAGGCCCATGGCCTTGAACTGATCGAACGTGACCTGCATCGCCTCGCCGCCCACGGAGCGCCGCGGACCGGCGTCGTTGAAGTCGACGAGCTCCGCCTTGCCGCCGGTGAATCGCTCGATCATTTCGGCGAGCAGCCACGCGCCCTTGAGCAGCGCGGCCGGCGACAGCACGGCGTTGGCCTGCAGGAAGAACGCGACGTCGCGCGACGCGCGGGTGGCCTTGGAGTGCTCGCACTGGCGCACGTCGAGGCGGCAGATCACCCGGCGCTCCGGGTCGACGAAGCCGAATTCGCCCGCGACGGGCTGCGGGTCGGTCTGTCCCATCGGCACGAAGACGTCCTCGTCGGTGCATGCGCGGAGCGTGATGGGCGTTGAGAGCTTGTCGAGATCGTGGGCGCCGATGGACAGGAGCGTCCGCGCCGAAACGATGTTGTAGCAGTCGACCAGCGCGGTTGACGGCGCGAGGTCGCGATTGCGGCGCGCGAAGATGATGAGCCTTTCCGGCGATGGCGGCTCATTCTCGACGCCGTACAGTTCGTGCACGCGATGGTATTCGCGGATCGCTGGGTGCTGGGAGATCGAGCGCTTCTTCCAGTGGCTGGCGAGCCGACGCCCGGTATGACGGCGATAGGCGATGAGCTGCGGGCTCGACTGCGTGTTGTCGATACCGCGGGCCACGATGACCGCCGTCGCCAGCCCGAGTTCCAGGAGTGGGGGGGAGACGGTCAGGACCATCGGGCGGTGATCAATCCTTTTGAGGCTCGACTCGAGGCTCGAGTCGAGGCTTTAGCGTCGTTCAGAGATCGTCGACAGGATCGAGCCGGCCTCGTCGTCGTTGCTCGAAGCGAACGAGACAAGGGTCTGCCTTGCTGAACCTCGAATTCAGGTTGCTGTCTTCGTCCGGGTGGGCGAAGCGAATGGTGAAGGGGGGACTCGAACCCCCGACCTGCGGGTTATGAATCCGCCGCTCTAAACCAACTGAGCTACTTCACCGCCGTCGCGCGGAATTCGTTCGGGCCTCGCGCGGCCCCGTGTTCGTCGTGTCAGTCACCGGCTACGGATTCCCAGGGGAACATGTCGTCGCCGTAGTGGCCGTAGGAGGCCGTGTCGGTGTACCCCCAGCCGCTCGGCCGCCTGAGCCCCAGGCTTTCAATGATATAGCCGGGTGACAGGTCTGGGAAGCGCTGCCGCACCCAGTCGGAGACGTCCTCGCCGGTTTGTGTGACCGCGGTGACCATTTCCGGCTGAAGCTGACCGATGCCGTAGGCGATGTGGACGAGCGCTTCGGTCGCGTCGCGGACCTTGCTGGCGACGATCGACTTGGCGATGTGCCGGGCCATGTACGCGGCGCTGCGGTCGACCTTGGTGGGGTCCTTGCCTGAGTAGGCGCCGCCGCCGACCGGCACGCGCGGGCCGTATGCGTCGACCACGATCTTGCGCCCGACCACGCCGGCGTCGCCGGTGGGGCCGCCGATGACGAAGTAGCCGGTGCCGTTGATCTTGGTCAGCTCGCGCGGCACGCCGTCGCCGAGGATGGGCTGGACGACCTGCTCGAAGATCTTCTCGCGCATCTGGTCGTGGCTGATGCCGCACTGCTCCGGGGGATCGTGCTGGGCGGCGACGATGAACGCGATCGGCCGCCCCTCGGGGTCGATGGTGACCTGGGCCTTGGTGTCCGCGCGGAGCCATCCGAGCGTGCTGTCGCGGCGCAGGTCGCGCAGCGTGCGACAGATGTTGCGGGAGAACACCCACTCGCGCGGCATCATCTCGTCCGTCTCGTCGGTGGCGTAGCCGACCATGATGCCCTGGTCGCCGGCGCCGCCCTGGTCGACGCCCGTTCCGGAGCCCTGGGCGATGTGCGGCGACTGCGACCGGATGTGGTTGATGACCGTCAGGTCCTCGCCGTCGGCGCTGTAGCCGATCTCCGCCCAGACCTCGCGGGCGAGCTCGACGATGTCCATCTGCTTCAGGATGTCGGGCGACCACTTGGTCTCGCCCGAGATGATCAGGAGGTTGTCCTTGGCCAGGCACTCGATCGCGGTGCGCAGCGCGTTGCGCTGGGGCGTGTCGTCGCCGCAAAGCTCGAGCGCGCGGTCGAGGATACGGTCGGCCACCTGGTCGCAGAACTTGTCGGGGTGTCCGTCACTGACGTGCTCAGCGGTCCGCTGCATGGTTCGACTCCAGGTTGCGGTGGGTCGTCCGGATCAGTGGATGCAATGATCGGATGCAATGGTCCGGTAATCGCTTCCGAACGCGCCCACGATGTGCATTCGGTACGGCTGCGACCGTGTTGGACGGTGTTCGCCGGCCAATCCCCGCCGGCTCCGTACTTTAGGGGCGGGGCGACAGGGTGGCAAGGGTCGAGGGTCCGGGGGGCTCCAGGCCGAGACGGCCCGGCCCGGCAAATCACGCCCGATACGCGCACCCGGACCCCATCCCGCGCCCCACGCCTCACACCCCACACCCCGCGACCCCAGCCCCGCTTCAGGTCGGGCGCGATCGGCTCGATAAATGTGGGGTGACCGTGCGCACTTGCGCGATGGCATCCGTATCCCTCGGGGGGTCCTGAATCCTTGCTCAAGATCGGCCTGGACAATGCTCAGCCCGGAATGACGCTGGCGCTGGACATCCCTCACCCGCAGCAGCCCAGCCAGGTGCTGCTCCGCTCCGGCGTCCAGCTCACGCAGCGGATCGTCGACCACCTGCGGCGCACCAGCGTGAGAAGCATCTGGATCGCCTGCCCCAACGGTGACGACGACGCGGTCCTGCTCGACGTCCACATTCTCGATGCGTTCAAGGGCATCGTCGACATCGTCGGAAAGACGTTCGACGAGCTGGACGATGGCCCCGTGCCGAAGTTCCCCTTGACGCAGTACTCGACGGCGATCTCGGCCCTGATCGATGCCGTCGTGAACAACCCACAGGCGGCGTTTCTTGCGATCGACCTGTTCGACTTCGCCGCGCGACCGATCGTGCGGCACAGCGCGGTGGTCACGTATCTGAGCGTGCTCATGGGTCTGAAGCTCGAGGGTTACCTGATCCGGCAGCGGAAGCGACTCCACCCCGAGCGCGCCCGCGAGGTGACGAACCTGGGCGTCGGGGCCATGCTGCACGATGTCGGACTGACCCGGCTCGACGCGGAGGTGGTGGAGCGCTACGAAGCCACCGGTGACGAGCGGGATGTGCAGTGGCAGGAGCATCCGTCGCTCGGCTACGACATGGTGCACGGCAAGGTCCACGCCGTCGCCGCGACCATCGTGCTCAACCATCACCAGCGATTCAACGGGTCCGGGTATGCCGGCGGCGGACGACGCGCGCTCGGCGGCGATCAGATCCATGTCTTCTCGCGGATCGTCGGCCTGGCCGAGACCTTCGATCGTCTCGTGCACCCGGTGGATGGAAGCGTGAGGCCGGCGGTGGCGGCGCTGTCATCGCTGCTCGGACCGATCGAACGATCCCGTTTCGACGACCAGGTGCTCAGGGCGCTGCTGGCGGTCGTGCCCGCGTATCCGTCGGGGCACGTCGTTCGGCTGAGCGACGAGCGATGGGCGGTGCCGGTCCGGTACCATCACGTCGATCCATGCCGCCCGGTCGTTCGGGTCATTGGGGATCCTTCGAAGCTGGATCCGGACCAGCCGATTCTCGGCGAAGAGATCGACCTTTCGGAGCCGACGCGCACGCCGCTGTCGATCGTTCACTTCGACGGCGCCGACACGGAGCCATTCAACTTCGCGGCGCCGGACCTGATGGCGGAAGTGGCGCTGATGTAGCCGAAGTCGCCGGACTTCGGAGGGAGTCATGTGGCTCGTGATCCCGCCATCCCGCCGTCCCGCCGTCCGAAATCTGGCGACTTCGGCTACAGCGCGACCGTCACCACTCGCTCATACGTCGCACCTTCGCGGCTCAATGTGCTGCGCACCAGGTGAACCGCTTCAACCTGAAGCATTCCGAACTCATGCTCCCGGTGCGCTTTCATGATCTGCGCAAGCTCGTCCGGTGGGCGGCGCTTGACCCGCGCCACCGTCACGTGCGCCTGCCACGGCTTCGAAGGCAGCGGCCATCCAAGCGGCTCGAGGGCCTCGTCCAGGCGGCGCACGATCGGATCGAACCGGTCGTCGTGCTCGACGCCCACCCATACGACGTTCGGGCGACGCGGCGTCGGAAAGGCGCCGACACCCGTCAGGGACACAGCGAACGGGCGGGCATCCACGAGCGCCGTCTCGATCACCTCGCGGATTCGCGGTGTCATCTCGTCGTCCGTGTCGCCGAGGAAGCGCAGGGTGAGATGCAGGTTCTCGAGCGGTACCGCGCGCACCGACTGGCCGAGACGACCCAGCGCGCGATGCAGCGGTCTCATCATTTCGGCCGGGTCGATCGATACGGCGATGAAGGCGCGCATCGTCAGAGTCGTGCCGCGAGCCAGTCGCCGACGAGTCTCACGAGTTGCTGGCGGGCGGCGCGGCGGGAGAATCCATGGTCGGCTTCGGGGACCATCTCGAGCTTCACTTCGATCCGACCGGCCTCGAGCCGATCCACGTACTGGCGCGACACATCCGGAGGCACGGCCTTGTCCTCGGCGCCCTGAACGACGAGCGTCGGTCGGGGGTTCGTGACGATGTCGCCCAGCGGATCGAGTGTGCGCAGGTCGTCGAACAGCCGCGGGTGAAGTTCGTGGGGGCCGACGGTGACGGGATCACTGCTTTCGGCGCGGGCGGCGTAGCGGCAGAGGTTCTCCACGGTGGTCGGTGCCAGCAGGACCATCGTCCGCCACGGATCGACGCGCGGCGCGGAGCACGCCGCCATGAGCCCCCCGAGCGAGAATCCGAGCACGGCGAGGCGCGACCGGTCGGCGTAGACGCGCGTCTGCATCCATCGGGTCATCGTGATCGTGTCTTCGACCAGCCCCGTGGCGAGCATCTGTTCGAAGGAGCCGTCGGATTCGCCGCAGTGTCGGCAGTCGAACGTGACGGCGGCCATGCCGCGCCGGGCGAGGGCGCGGCCGAGCGTGACGAACATGTATCCGGTTTCGAGGCGGTTTCCGGTGAAGCCGTGCAGCATGAGGACGGCCGGGCCGCGCCGCCATCCGTCGGGACGGTAGGCGGTGCCGCGAATGGTCCGGCCCGTCGGACCGACTTCGAAGGATTCCTGGATCGGAGGCATCACGGATCTGTGCGGGTGGATCGGCCCGGTCAGTGATCAGGTTGCCATGCCATTCGAGCCGGACCGCGCCGCGGTGCGACTACGTCGACTGCGCCCACTTGATCAGGATGTCCGCCACCTCCGGGCGCGAGAATTCCATCGGCGGCCGCTCGCCGGCCTGCAGAAGCTCGCGCACCTTCGTTCCCGACAGGAAGATCTGGTCGCCCTTGATATTCGGGAACGTCTTGGCGCTGACCATGCCCTGAGCCCGCTTGCTGTACGCCGCGTGCTCGAAGTTGAGCGGCGTGATCGCGATGTCCTTGCGCGTGAACTGGTCGAAGATGAGCTGGGCGTCATACGTGCCGTAGTAGTCGCCGACGCCCGCGTGATCACGGCCGACGATGAAGTGCGAGCATCCGTAGTTCTGGCGGACCAGCGCGTGAATGATGGCCTCGCGCGGTCCGGCGTAGCGCATCGCGGCCGGCATGACCGACAGCATCGTGCGCTCGGGCACGTAGTAGTTTTCGATGATCGCCATGTAGCAGGCCATGCGGACGTCGGCCGGAATGTCACCGGGCTTGGTCTCGCCGACCAGCGGATGAATGAGCAGGCCGTCGCAGATCTCCTGCGCGCACTTGGTGAGGTACTCGTGGGCGCGGTGGATCGGGTTGCGGGTCTGGAACGCGGCGACGGTCTTCCAGTTCCGCCCGGCGAACGCCTCGCGCGTCTTCGCCGGCGGCAGCCGGAACTCGGTGAACTGCTCGCCCGGCTCCTTCTCCGGCGTCACGGTGAGCACGTCGATCGGGCCGCCGACGAGCCAGTCGCCTTCGTCCTCGACCGCCTTGACGCCCGGGTGGGCGCTGTCGTCGGTGCCGAAGACGTTGGGGATCTCCAGCTTCTTGTCGTGCGGATAGATTTCCTGGATGTCGATGGTCGCGAGGTGCGTGCCGTCGCTGTGCTGCAGCGCCGCACGGCCGCCTTCGCTCAGCTTGCCCTTCGTGGCGTCGTCGACGGCAAGCGTGATCGGGATCGGCCAGACGGTGCCGTCGGCGAGGCGGATGTCGCGGCAGATCGACTCGAAGTCGGCCTTCGTCGCGAAGCCGGTCAGCGGGCTGAACGCACCGATGGCGATCATCTCGAGGTCGCACGCCTGCTTGGCGCTCAGCGTCACGACGGGCAGCCCGTCGGCCTGGGCGGAATCGGCCATGCGGGACACGAGGGTGCCGCCATGGGGCGGAATCAGACTGTCAGCGCTCATCAGTGGGCTCCGTGTGGCTCCGTGTGGCTCCGTCGGGATCCGTCGGGATCCGAAAATGGATCGGTCAGGATCGGTGGGGATCGGTCGGGATTGGTCGGGATCGGTCGGGATCGGTGATGTAGCTTCGTGGTCGCCGGTCAAGCCGCGTTGCAGACTTTGTGGCTTGCGTCCTGCCCACCAGCAGGACGGGCGATGGTAGTGAGTCGGGGTGCGCCCGGCAAGCCGGGCGGCATTCCGTTTATTCCGTTCTATTGGTTATTCGTTATTTCGGATTCTTCTTCGATTCCTTCTTCTTCTCGGTTTTCGTCGAGGTTTCGCTCTTCGTCGCGCCGGCGTCCTTCTTGTCCTTGCCCCCGTCATCCTTCTTGCCCGAACTCGCATCCTTCTCCGCCTTCTCGGCCTTCTTGTAGCTGTCCGATCGGTAATCGGTCTCGTAGAAGCCCGAGCCCTTGAAGATGACGCCGGCACCGGTGCCGATCAGGCGTTTCAGCTTCGGCTTGCCGCACTCGGGGCACTTGCGCAGCACCCGGGCCGTGATCGACTGAAAGGTCTCGAACTCGTGGCCGCAGTCCTGGCAGGCGTATTCATACGTAGGCATGATTCGATTTCCGGGTGTCGGGCTCCGGGTCTGCGACCCAACTCATCCGTGTCCATCCGTATCCATCCTGGTTCATACCGCTCGAATCTCATTCCGCGACGCTTACCTGCGCCGCCCTGAGCGTGCGATCATTGAGGATGTATCCGGGCTGAAGCTGCTCCACGATGTGGTTCGACTCGATGTCGTCCGATTCCTGCCGCATCAGCGCCTCGTGCCGGTTCGGGTCGAACTCGTCGCCGGCCTTCACCTCCAGGCGCTCGACGCCGTGGCGCTGCAGCGCCCGCATCAGCTCGTCGCGCACGATCATCACGCCGTCGAGCAGGCCCTGCGTCGGCGTGCTCTCGACGTCGATCGCGATCGCGCGGTCGAAGTGATCGAGCACGCCGATCATCGAACGCGCGACGTTCATGACCTCCTGGTCGCGCGCGAGGGCGACGTCCTGCAGGGAGCGCCGCGCCATGTTCTGGTAGTCGGCCTGGGCCCGGAGCAGGTCCTCCTCGAGCTCGGCGATCCTGCCCCGCAGCGTTTCGACCTCGGTGGAATCCACCTCGTCTTCCGGCGGCAGCGGCGCGCCGGCGTCGGAAGCGGACGGCGTATCGTCGTCGCCTCCCTTGCCTTCGCTCGTCGCTTCGGCGATCGCGTCGGCAAGGGCCTGGTCGTTGTCGTCCTGACCCGTGATGTCGTCGTCGTCCTGGTTCGGAGGGGGCGCGTTCGTTTTGTCCTTGCTCATCGCATGGCCTCTTGGTCCCTCGACGCGCTACGCGCCGAGGTACTCCTTGATGCGGCTCCAGAAGCTCGTGCTCTGCGGCATCACCTGGTGGTCTTCGGTCTCGGCGAACTCCGACAGCACCTTGCGCTGTTGATCGGTCAGCTTCTTGGGAATCTCGATCATCGACACGATGACGAGATTGCCGCGGCGGCCGCCGCGCAGGTTCGGAAGGCCCTTCTCGTGAAGCTGCATGAGATCGCCGTGCTGGGTGCCGGGCTTGATCGTCAGCTCGGTCGGGCCGTCGAGCGTCGGCACCTCGACGGTATCGCCGAGCGCGGCCTGCGTGAAGCTGATCGGCATCTTCAGGATGAGGTGGTCGTCCTCGCGGCTGAACAGCTTGTGCTCGGCCACGCGCACCTGCACGTAGAGATCGCCGCGCGGCGCGCCGGCCGTGCCCGGCTCGCCCTCGCCCTGGATGCGGATCGACTGCCCGTCGTGGATGCCCGCGGGCACCTTGACCTGCAGCACGCACCGTTTCGGCTGGTTGCCCGCGCCCCGGCAGTCGGCGCACTTTTCCTTGTAGATCTTGCCGGCGCCCTTGCAGGCGGGGCACGTCGTCCGCATGCGAAACATGCCGCCGAGACCCATCTGCTCGACGGCGCCGAGGCCGCCGCAGGTCACGCACGACACGGGCTCGGTGCCCGGTTTGACGCCCGACCCCTTGCAGGCGGCGCAGAGATCCTTGCGCGTGAACTCGACCTCGCGTTCGATGCCCCGGTCGACCTCCTCGAGGCTCAGCTCGATCTGCGTCTCGAGGTCGTAGCCGCGCTGGCCGCCGCGCCGGCGCCCGCGACCGCGCCGGCCGCCGCCCATGAAGTCGCCGAAGATGTCCTCGAACATCGAGAAGATGTCGCCGGCATCCATGTGCGAGAAATCATGGCCGCTCGTGCCGCGCAGCCCCTCGTGGCCGAACTGGTCGTACCGCTGGCGCTTGTTGCTGTCGGACAGCACCTCGTACGCCTCGGCCGCCTCCTTGAACTGCCGCTCCGCCTCCTCGTCGCCCGGGTTGCGGTCCGGGTGGTGCTTCATGGCCAGCTTGCGATAGGCGCGCTTGATGTCCTCGTCGCCGGCGTTCCGGTCGAGGTTGAGGATCTCGTAGTAGTCGCGCTGGGTGGCCATCGATGCTTCGACTCGTCAGGCCTTCCGACCTGCGACCTTCCGACCTGCGACCTTCCGACCTGCGACCTTCCGACCTGCGACCTGCGACCTGCGACCTGCGACGCTGACTGATGCAAAGAGCCCAGGAACGGGGCGTCCCTGGGCTCTTGGGGTTCTTCTGGGGCCGGAGGGACGCCGGCTCAGGACACGGCGTCCTCGTCGGGCTTCTTGTCGTCTTTGAGCTCGGTCACCAGCACGCTGGTGGTGAGCATCAGGCCGGCCACCGACGCGGCGTTCTGCAGGCCGGTCCGCGCGACGAGGGCGGGGTCGATGATGCCTGCCTTGACCATGTCGACGTACTGGCTGGTCGCGGCGTTGTAGCCGTTGTTGCCCTTCTTCTCCTTGACGGCCTCGACGACGATGTGGCCGTCCTCGCCGGCGTTGTCGACGATCTGGAAGAGCGGGCGCTCGAGGGCGGCGGCCACGATGTCGAAACCGATGCGGTCGTCGCCGCGCGCCCGGCTGCGGGCGGCCTGGACGTCGGAGATCGCCCGGATGAACGCCACGCCGCCGCCGGGCACGTAGCCCTCCGCGGCCGCGGCCTTCGTCGCATTCATCGCATCGTCGACGCGATCCTTGCGCTCCTTCATCGCGGTCTCGGTCGGCGCCCCGACGTTGATGATCGCCACGCCGCCGGTCAGCTTCGCGAGGCGCTCCTGGAGCTTCTCGCGGTCGTAGTCGCTGGTCGTCTTGTCGATCTGCTGGCGGATCTGGTCGACGCGGGCGTCGATGTCCTTCTTCCTGCCCGCGCCCTGGATGACCGTCGTGTTGTCCTTGTCGATGACGATCTTCTTCGCCTTGCCCAGCGCGCTCAGCTCGAGGTTCTCGAGGCTCTGCCCGAGGTCCTCGCTGAGGAACGTGCCGCCGGTCAGCGCGGCGATGTCGCCGAGCATGGCCTTGCGCCGGTCGCCGAAGCCGGGCGCCTTGACGGCGCAGACCTTCAGCACGCCGCGGAGGCGGTTGACGACGAGCGCCGCGAGGGCCTCGTTCTCGACCTCCTCGCTGATGATCAGCAGGGGCGACTGGGCGGTGGCGATCTTGTTCAGCAGGGGCAGCAGGTCGGGCAGGTTGCCGATCTTCTTTTCGTGGATGAGGATCACGGCGTCCTCGAGCACGCACTCCTGGCTGGCCGGGTCGGTCATGAAGTAGGGCGACTGGTAGCCCTTGTCGAACTGCATGCCCTCGACGAAGTCGAGCGTCGTCTCGGCGGCCTTGCCTTCCTCGACCTCGACCACGCCGTCCTTGCCGACCTTGTCGATCGCGTCCGCGATGAGCTTGCCGACCTCGGCGTCATGGTTGGCCGACACGGTCGCGACCTTCTCGTAATCGTCGCGGCCGCGGCACTTCACGCTCGACGACGCGATCGCGTCGGCGGCCACCTCGGCCGCCGCGACGATGCCGCGCTGCAGGGCGGTGGGGTTGGCGCCGGCCGCCACGTGGCGAAGGCCTTCGCGGAAGATCGACTCGGCGAGAATGGTCGCGGTCGTCGTGCCGTCGCCAGCCTTGTCGGAAGTCTTCTTCGCGACCTCGATGACCATCTTGGCGCCCATGTTCTGGAACGCCTCGGGCACCTCGATCTCCTTGGCCACGGTCACGCCGTCCTTGGTGACGGCGGGGCCGCCGAAGGACTTCTGCAGCACGACGTTGCGGCCGGTCGGGCCCATCGTCACCTTGACGGCGTTCGTCAGCTGCTCGAGTCCCTTGCGCAGCTCCGAGGCCGCGTCCGCGCCAAACATCAGTTGCTTCTTCGCCATTTCTTTGGCTCCGATTGATCTCGGGGTGGTCTTGTGCTGTTCGATCGCGGCCGGGCCGCGGGGGTTTACTCGATGATGCCCAGGAGCTCGCTCTCGCGCATGATCATGTGCTGCACGCCGTCGAGCTCGATCTCGGTGCCGCCGTACTTGCCGTAGACGACGGTGTCGCCCTTCTTGACGCTCGGGGGCGTCCGCTTGCCGTCATCGCTGAGCTTGCCGGGGCCCACGGCCACGACGCTGCCCTGCATCGGCTTTTCCTTGGCGCCCTCGGGCAGGTAGATGCCGCTCGTGGTCACGTCTTCGGCCTCGTCCGGCTTGACGAGAACGCGGTCGTCCAGCGGTCGAATCTTCGTCTTGGTTGCGGTCGCAGTCGCCATTTTCCGTTCACCCTTGTCTTGGTTTGAGCCTCTTGGCCTTCTGGTTTGCGGCAGCGCTCCGGTGCGCTGCGCCGATGTCGGTCGATCTCGACGTACGTCGGGATCGACCGCGTGAATTACATCATGCCGGGCATGCCGCCCATTCCAGGCATGCCGCCGCCCATGCCGCCCATTCCAGGCATGCCGCCACCCATGCCGCCCATGCCGCCGGGAGGCATGCCGCCGGGGCCGCCGGGACCACCCGGGCCGGCGCTGTCGTCCTTCGGCGTCTCGGTGATCAGGCAGTCGCAGGTGAGCAGCAGGGCCGCGACGCTCGCGGCGTTCTCGAGCGCGGTGCGGTCAACCTTGGTGGGCGTGATGATGCCTTTCTCGACCATGTCGCCGTACTCGAGCTTCAGCGCGTCGAAGCCGGCGCTGCCCTTGGCATCGGTGACCTTGCTGACCACGACGGTGCCGCGCTCGCCGGCGTTGTCGGCGATCGTGCGAAGGGGGACCTGAATGGCGGCACGCACGACCTCGACGCCCGCTTCCTCGTCGGCCGACGCGGTCTCGACGTTCTTCAGCGCGTTGATCGCACGGATGAAACTGACGCCGCCGCCGGGCACGATGCCCTCCTCGACGGCGGCTCGCGTGGCGTGCAGGGCGTCCTCGACACGCGCCTTCTTCTCCTTGAGCTCCGCTTCCGACGCCGCACCGACGTTGATCTGCGCCACGCCGCCGGCGAGCTTGGCGAGCCGCTCCTGCAGCTTCTCGCGGTCGTAGTCGCTGGTCGTGATCTCGATCTCGCGGCGGATCTGCTCGATGCGCCCCTGGATGGCCGACGACTGGCCGGCGCCCTCGATGACCGTCGTGTTCTCGGAATCGATGGTGATCTTCTTGGCCAGCCCGAGCTGGTTCAGCTCGACGGCATCGAGCTCGACGCCCAGGTCCTTCATGATGGGCTCGGCGCCGGTGAGGATCGCGATGTCCTCGAGCATCGCCTTGCGGCGGTCGCCGTAGCCGGGGGCCTTGACGGCGCAGATGTTGAGCACGCCGCGCAGCTTGTTGACGACGAGCGTGGCGAGCGCCTCGCCCTCGACGTCCTCCGCGATGATCAGCAACGGCTTCTTGGACTGCTGCACCTTCTCGAGCAGCGGCACGAGCTTCTGCACCGAGCTGATCTTGTCCTCGAAGACGAGCACGAGGCTCTTCTCGAGCTCGACCAGCAGGTCGTCCTGGTTGGTGACGAAGTTGGGGCTGAGGTACCCGCGGTCGAACTGTATGCCCTCGACGACGTCGACGAACGTGTCGAGGCTCTTGCCCTCCTCGACCGTGATCACGCCGTCCTTGCCGACCTTGGCGAACGCGTCGGCCATGATCTTGCCGACCTCGTTGTCGTTGTTGGCGCTGATCGACGCGACGTTGGCGATGTCGGACTTGCTCGTGGCGTCGATCGGCTTGGACTGCCTCTCGATCGAGGCGACGATCTTCGCGACGGCCGCGCGCATGCCGCGGACCAGAGCATTGGCGTCAGCGCCCGCGGTCACGTGACGCAGACCCTCGCGGAAGAGGGCCTCGGCCAGGACCGTCGAGGTCGTCGTGCCGTCGCCGGCCTTGTCGGACGTCTTGCTGGCGGCTTCCTTGACCAGCTGCGCGCCGATGTTCTCGTTCTTGTCGCTGAGCTCGATCTCCTCGGCGACGGTCACGCCGTCCTTGGTGACGGTGGGGCCGCCCCAGCTCTTGTCGAGCACGGCGTTGCGGCCGCGCGGTCCGAGGGTGCTCTTGACCGCCGCGGAGAGTTTCTCGACGCCGGCGAGCAGGCTCATGCGGGCGTCGGCGTCGAAGGTCAGGTCTTTCACGGCCATGTGGTGGTCTCCAAATATTCGGGCCGGAGGATGGTGCCGCCACGCGCTCGGAAACAGCGGCACCCGGACCCGAGAGGCAAAGCAACTGCGGTACCACGCGCCCGAGGTGGCAGTCCACGTGGCAAAACCATGTTGTTAAGGGACTTACGGATTCGAGGCGGATGTGGCCTCACGCTGTCAGGGTGACAGGGCGGGCAGGGGGGGGTGACCGGTCCTGCCATGCTGACAGGCGAGGAGGGGGGAGGTGCAACTATATAGACAGGGCTCGGGCGCGGATTTCCGGTTGGCGCTCCTGCTCGCAGTTGAAGACAGATGCCGCGACGTGTAGCCGAAGTGGCCACAATTCGGGGCCGCGTTCGGGGCTTGCGGCGATCGCGATCCGGGTGATGACGGCGGAATCGGGTCTCGTCGAAGTCTGGCGACTTCGGCGACGGGTCCCGCGTGCCGCTGGAGGTCGTTTGACATCCGACTCGAAACTCGTAGACTTACCGGAAGACTGCGGGGTAGAGCAGCTTGGTAGCTCGTCGGGCTCATAACCCGGAGGTCGCAGGTTCGAATCCTGCCCCCGCTATTTTCCTTAACCCCACAGGGACAGGTACTTACGCCTGTCCCTTTTTCATGAACCCGGAGGTCGCGAGGCCCGATTGCAGCGAAAATGCAGCGATTTCTGCATCGACCGGGCCCTCGCAGCCCCCCGAACGTGAAACTGGAACAGGCCAACCACCGCTTCTCATGCGGAGCTCTGGTATGGCCAGCATCTACAAGCGGGGCAGGAACTGGTGGATCCACTACTACGTCAACGGCAAGTCCGTGGACCGGTCGCTGCGCACGACCAACGAGCGCATCGCCCGCGACCGGCAGAAGAAGCTCGAGGCGGCCAACGTCGTGGGCCAGCTTGCTGAACCGTCGTCGACGCCGATTGAAGCGGCGGTTCAGGACTACTGCCGGTACATGACCGCCACGCGAACCCGTAAGAGCGCCAAAAACGATATTTCGAACCTGCGGGCGTTCTTCGGCCCCTGCTGCCCGGCCCTGGAGCTGGGCAGCCGTGTGCCGCACAAGTTCCGTGACAGCCAGCGAGAGCTACCCAAGGTCCCGGACAAGCTCACCAATCGTCATGTTCCCGTGCGCCGCCTCGAGCAGATCACGTCGGAAATGATCAATCAGTACCTGCTCGATCGCGTCGTCGAGGACGGTCTGAAGCCGAAGACCGTCAACCGGCTGCGAGAGGTGCTGCGGGGTCTGTTCAACTTCGCCATCGAACATAAGGGTTACGTGTGCCCCGACTGGCGCTGCCGCAATCCGATCGAAGGCGTGCGACGCCATCGTGAGTCGGCGCCCATCATCACGTGGCTGCGGCGCGATGAAATCACGAGACAGCTCGAAATCCTAGAGGAGGCGCCGACGATCCGCGCCATGGTGTCCACGTTCATCTTCGCAGGACTGCGCCGTGAGGAAGCTCTGTGGCTGATGCTGGCCGACGTCGACTTGCAGCAGCGGCTGATCCGGGTCCGAGCCAAGAACGTCAGCGGCGAAACCTGGCAGGCCAAGACGAAACGCAACCGAGTCGTGCCCATCGGCGATGCGCTCTTCCAAATCCTGAAGTCGTACGAAGCACCACCGGGTAGAAAATGGTTCTTTCTCTCACCCGAGGGCACACGCTGGCACCCGGACAATTTCTCGGCGGCGCTGCGCCCGATGAATGCGGCGCACGGGTTAAGCTGGTCATGCTTGGATTACCGGCACACTTTCGGAAGCCACCTGGCCCAAGGGGGCATGTCGCTGTTCAAGATTGCCGAGCTGATGGGCAATTCGCCGGAGATCTGCCGTCGCCACTACGCGGCGCTCGTGCCCGAGCAGATGCACAGTGAGATCAATTTCTATGCCGCGGGCGACAGCTGTGGCAAACAAACGCCGCCACCGGACAGACATGACGTTGATCCCTTCGCGGCCGAGGGAACGCACGGCCAGTCTTCGAAGCCCGAACGTTCGCCGCTTCGGCTGGTCAAGTGATCACGATTCCTGCGGTCAGCCCAGGCTATGAAGGGATTCGAGCCAGCGCCGCACATCGCACCAGCGGTAGCGAATGGCGCCACGGCGTCCACGTCCGACCACGACCGGTTGAATCTCGGCATTATGCAACCAGCGTCGTATGGTCGATCGATCTGCGTCGACCATGGACG